>JBGPGB010000260.1:0-3327 GCA_041483595.1 Nitrosotalea sp. | reverse complement strand
CTCTTTTGGACTTACTCTAGTTTTTTCATCATTATAGATGTTAACAAATGAATCATACCAAGCACCTACGAATACTCTGCTAAAATTATGAGGTTCACCAGCTAAAGCATCATTTAGAGCAGACGAAGGCAATGTCTCTGGTGGTACATATTGTAAGTCATTAACTGCATTTCTAAGTGCTTTTCCTTCACTGCCCATAGCATGACCTATAGCAACACCCATCTGTTCGGCTAGTTTTGATATTATGTTTTCTTTACCCAAATCATTATCAGTTTCAAATAGAGCTTTATCAATCATTTCTTGAAATGTTAGCGCTGTTAATATGGCATTAATATCACCGAAGGCTTCATGGAATGCTATGGGTAGTGAAGAAAAAGCACTTAGAAATGCAGTTAATAACTTACAATATGTACCACCAGAGACATTGCCGCCGGCTGCTCCAAATGATGCTTTAGCTGGTGAACCTCATAATTTTAGCAGAGTATTCGTAGGTGCTTGGTATGATTCATTTGTTAATATCTATAATGATGAAAAAACTAGAGTAAGTCCAAAAGAGGCAATAATAAACGCTCGTGACAAAATAGCAAAAATAACTTATAACTCTATAAGGTTTGCAAATAAAACAGCAAGATTTTTCAATGCAGTTTTGGAAGCTATGTTAGTATATGACGCCTCACGTAGTATGAATTGTAGTCAAGCAATTCGTGACGGCTTTGCAAAACATGGCATAGTAGCTGCTCAGAGATTAAATTTAACTATGGATGAACCTAACCATCAGCCAATTCATGCGGAAATAAATCTTGTTAATTTTGATGGTTTGTCTATGATAGAAAACGTTGAACGATGTGTGGTTGAATTAGCAAATCATTCTGCCGCAGGGTTTATTAAAGGCAAGAATGAAATTGAAGATGCTTTACACGCTGCTCATCATTCTCTAAAGGTTTTGCATCTACATGGCAGAATTGGTCATGGCCCGTCCGTAGGCAGACTTCACGATAAAGAGTTTTCATTTATTGATGGAAAAGTGGTAAGGAATTTTTATTGTTGCCATTTTCATAAAAAGTGATATAATTTATTTTATGAATATCGCTATCGAATATCTGTTGAGACAAGACAGAGTGGAACAGATGCTAACCCTTCCAGCATCTTTGCCATTAATTAATATTCACGATGAACATAAATTGGTCGTTGTGTTGAGACAAGCCCAGGAAGGCATCCATGTTCTTCACTTTAAGCCAACCCAAAAGGTTCTTACGCCAGAAAAAGATGTTTTAGTTTCTCAAAAAGAAGTATTTGATTCTCCGCACGTTATCGTTCAGGGATATAAACTTTTGGAGTTCAATGAGGCTACTTTTGACCACGAAACAAAGCAAGTTGCCGAATTGCCACTCGCAGCGATACAGGAAAAACAATATACGGATTTTCTTGAGAGATTTTTTACTCCTAAAACTATTCAAAAAAGTCGTGAAAACTGGCTTTGGGTTGCCTTTGAAGAACAGTTTATTCCAAAGGCTCTTCTCAATAAACTATATTACGAAAAATTGGATACCCGTAGAAGTTACTTGTTAACAGAACACAAGGACATAAGGAAAATATGGGAATATTGGAGAAATCAACTGCTTCCTATTTCCGATCCATCTGCTGAATTGGTCTTCAAAAACAAGTACGATAAACTACCAAAGGGCAAGAGCGAGGAAGATAGACTTAATGAGTACAAGGTTCTTTTTGACAAATTTGGTAATTTAGGATACATTTCGCATCCTATTTTTCCTCCTAAGAAAACTAGGAAGAAAAAGAAGAAAGATGGATGATATATAATGGCATGGAAGTCCGTAATTTTAATTGCTGGTTAAATAATAGAGAGAATAAGGTCAATGAAGGTATCGGGGATTGGATTAGTAATTGGTGGAATAACACACCAGGACAGTCTAATAACAAAATACCTACTCCTGGCGATATTGATAAAGAGCTTTATAGTAATGACATCAAACAACATGCTAATAAAATCATTAATGACTTAGGCATTTCTCCTGGTACTAAATTAATCCAAATAGATTCTAACAACATACCTATAAAATCTTCTGCATTTGTAGTTGGTGATTGGGAAACTCAAAACCCAAACTTCTATAAGGCTCTTCAAAGATTTGTTGCTGCTCACGTTCTGGGAAAAGGTAATGAAAAGGCATATCTTAGAGTTAGTCACCATGATGCCGGAATCATTATAAATACGCTAGACCAATACGCAATTTATAGCAAAAATATACGTGGCTCTATTGTTGATGATTTTCAAATCAACACTCCAGTAGCACTTTCTCATTTTATTCAAGCCAAACTACCAATTGCTAAAGACGCAGTTGTAGGCCCAGGTTTTGATAAGGCTAGTGATGAGTTCGCTGGCCATCGTGCAGTTAGAACAGGTAAGGGAAATCCACTAACCATTCCAAGCGTTAAGAAACTTGCAGATATTGGATCAGCAGTTGTGCAAGGCGCAAACAGTAAAAGTCCTACTAGTCGTATGGGTAATCCTTTAAGAAATGCAATAAATCAACTTGACGCTGTATTAAAATCTATGGGTGTAAAACCAGCAGCATCGCCATCAACTCCTGGTAGGAGACGTACCGGCAAAACTGGCAAAACTCCTTAAATAGTAATGTCTATAGGTACAAAACTTGAACTAGGACAAATTCCACTAGTTGTATAGATGACAGCAAAACTACCCAAACTACAACCAGATAATATAATTTTACCTGTTGATGGATTTATCAATAGAGCGCCGTCAACATCACAAGAAAAAACTCCCCCTGGTAATCCTGTAATTGTAGGTGTTGGATCACTGTCATTTGTTTTTGAATATGTGCTAGAATCATAAAAGAATGATGCGTCATCTAAAGCAACTACTTCTATACTTGAAGTTTCAACTGCCTGTAAACAAGTACCACTACCAGAAATGGTATTAGTAACCAAGTATGTATCAGGTGTACTTGCACCAAGATCAACTTCTCCAGTATTTGCGTTTATAAATACTAAACCGGCAGGTGCAGTGAAAAATCCAGCACTTGCACCCGGACTAAAAACTGGACTAGGGTTATCTGAATCTTGACAAAAAGCTGGTGACAAATAATTAAAAGTAGCTAACGGTGTAGTATTACTAATAGTCATTGTAATGGCACTTACATTTGGTCCAGAGCCATTTGTTGTATAAGTAACATTATAAGCACCTAACGCACTAGTTTCTAAATTAATAGTGCCTGTTGTCGTTTTTAATTATAATCCGTTATGAGTAGAATCAAAATCTCCTCCTGGTAATCCTGTAATTGTTGGTGTTTG
>JBGPGB010000259.1:0-3341 GCA_041483595.1 Nitrosotalea sp. | reverse complement strand
TCTTTATGGGCATAGCAATGTTAGGGTTTCTTCCCCCAGCTATCGGTGCTATACTTCAAGAGATTCTCGATGTTAGTGTCATATTAAATGCATTGCGGGCAAGATAATTCCAGTCTATGTAATCGTTTTTTGTTTTTTACCAGATCATCTGTTTTAGATTACATATCCTAAAGATTTCAAAATAATTCACACTAAACTAAATTGAATTACTCATGACCTTTGGGCAAGCCAGATGCCAACCTCAGGCCATAGTTTCTCATGAGCTGTTGGACTAATACAAAGTCCAACATGTCCAGTTGGAAATTCAATTAGTTTTTTATCTGTGCTTCCTATTGCATCTAGAATAGATTTGCTTGCAGATGGTGGTACGAGATCATCTGTAGTACCAACTATGTCTAAAACAGGTATTGTGATATTTTTCAAGTTAATAATGTCAGTGCCAACTTTCATCTTGTTTTTTATCAATAAATTCTTCCGGTATACTTGATCCGCTATTTCTCTATAGACTTCTCCAACTATAGGTCTGCTATCGTAAAGCCAAGTTTCAATTGTGAAAAACTGAATTATCTCATTCATTGTTCGTGGTTCGCTAAAATACCTGGGATATTTTAGCATATTTTCTATGGGATTTCTTAAAATGAATGCAAAATTCAGTAGCCAGCCAGGAATATTTCCAAATGTATCGACTAGATTATCAGCGTTGAGATGTGCAGCCCAATTTTCTATTATGGTTTCCTCCTTATCGATATCTACAGGAGTTGCATGCAATATCAAATTCTTGACACTACTCTGATTTGTGGCAGAATAGATAAGTGCAAAAAGTCCACCCCAACAATAACCCAATATTGAAACTTTCTGGGTACCTGTGATTTCCTTAATTTTTTCAACTGCATTTTCAACATATTCCTCAGCGTATTTCTCTAGTGTGAGGTTCTCATCATATGAGGCAGGAGTTCCCCAATCTGTTGCATAAATATCAAAACCCTGACTTTGAAGATTTTTTATAACACTAGTCTTTGGTAAAAGATCCAAAATATAATGTCTATTGATAAGTGAGTATACAATAAGAAGCGGAGTCTTGTGTTTTGATGGGGTTTCGGATTTATAGTGAAGTAGATTGAACCTACCTTTCATCCGGATAACTTCAGATGGTGTTCTATTGATGTTATCTCTCAGCGGTTCCAACATTTTACTGACATATGATAAGAAATTGTAATAACTGCTAGTAAATTCACGGTATTCAGATAGGCGGACTAGTTTGAGCCATGAATCTATATAATCGGTCATACTAGAAGCAATCTCTTCTTCATTAAGATGATCTCTAATTGAAGTATCAAATGAAGTCCTGATTGTATTTTCTATTTTTTTAGCAGATCCTTCCCTTATATTCAAAAATGTTTGAAAAGCATTGTACGCCGCATCAAAGAACACAAAATTATATTTTGACGTAAAATTTACCCATTTCACATAATAGTCAAAATATGGATTAGAGAGTTCTTCCATATTTTTAGGAAATGATATCTGTTGAGAGATTACTGACAACGAAATTAAAAGAGTGTTCTCCGATTTATAATGAATTGATCAATATCAAGTATGATAATTCCATGTCAAACAATTTCCAACCGACCATATGATGTGTATTTTAGACTCACTTTGTTCATAAAATTCCAAAAATTCATTAAACTTTTAGAATTCGTCTTGTAAAAATATCATTACTTGAAACTCTTTGGTTTATAGCCATAAGTGCTCATTATTTTCGCCACCTGGAAATCTTCCACCTGATCAAAGAATTCATAAAATTCCCCGACTGCACCAAAGACTACCGGATCATACAATACTACAACTTCTACCATTTTAGAAAGTCTCTCAATCGTATCTCTTGGTCCTACTGGAATTGCTACGATTATTCTTTTTGGTTTTTGTTTTTTTATCCACTCTAATGCAACAAAGACAGTAGCACCAGTGGCAATACCATCATCTACAAGAACAACGGTTTTGTCTTTTAGATCATAATCTTTTCTTCCTCGGAATTTTACCAATCTACGCTCTATCTCTTGTAGTTGCTCAGCGATTTGTTCATTAAGATAATTTTTTGGAATTCCTAAAGCATCGATCAGATCAGAATTTGGAAAAAAACTACCGTCATGAATTACAGCACCTATTGCAAGTTCCGGATTATTAGGAGAACCTACTTTTCGTGAAACAATGATGTCAAGTGAAAGCCCCAGAGTTTTTGCAATTACATCTCCAGTTACTACACCTCCTCTTGGAATTGCCAAAATTACTGGATTTTCTTTTTTTATCCACTCTAGTTTCTTTGCAAGTTTTTGAGCAGCGTCGGCTCTATCTTTAAACATCATTTAGATTCTCCAAGGTATTTTAGAAACCAATTGCTGGCATATTGTGCCACCTGTTCAAGTTTTCCAGGCTCTTCAAAAAGATGAGTTGCCTCCGGTATTATGACTAGTTTCTTTTCAGATTTCATTTTCGCCATAGCCTCTTTATTCAAATCAATTACAACATCATCGTATCCACCTACAATCAATAATGTTGGGCATTCCACAAAACCAAGACTTGGTCCTGCAAGATCAGGTCTTCCACCTCTAGATACAACTGCTTTAACTATTCCAGGTTTCTCAGTTGCCGCCACCAGAGCTGCAGCCGCACCTGTGCTTGCACCAAAATATCCCAAATTCAAATTTGAGACCACTGAATTTTTCAATAGCCAGTCAGTAGCACCAACCAACCGAATTGATAATAGACTTATATCGAATCTTAGATGAGCTGTCTGCAAATCTGCTTTTTCCTCTTCTCGAGTCAACAGATCAAACAATAATGTAGCAATACCTTTTCGATTTAATTCTCTTGCAACAAGACGATTTCTTGGACTCATTCTACCACTACCACTACCATGGACAAAAAGTACTATCCCTATAGGATTGCGCGGTATTGAAAGATTTCCTTCTAATTTGACTGAACTCAGTTGTATTTCTACAAATGTTGGATCGTTTTCACTTTTTATGAATCTGCCCATATCCAACCATGCCATCCAATACCATAGAATGATCACCATCTTTACAGCAAATACACCCAAGTTTTATACAATCTCTAGCTATGCCATGATTGCATGTTTTGCATATACATACAACATCTCTTGGCATCTGTTTTCCAGTATAGTCTATCATATTTACAAGGAATTAATACAACAATCCAAGGATTGGATAATCAGCAAATGCGCCATGTGTTAGAAATTATGTTATAAAATATTTTAATGCAAACCCCGATTATCATGAATGATAATTGATCAAGGAACATAGACACCTAACAAATATGCGTGTTAT
>JBGPGB010000258.1:0-3349 GCA_041483595.1 Nitrosotalea sp. | reverse complement strand
GACTCCATAATAAAGAAATTTAGTGCTTAGATTTTGTGAGAACGTTCGTATCTTGTAATCTGGTCTTCATGTTGTAAAGTCATTGTAATATCATCCAAGCCTTCAAGTAGAATTCTTTTCCAATGAGGTTCTATGTGAAATGAGACTTGGATATCATTTGTCTTGATTGTTTGGTTTTCCAAATCTACTTCAATTTCTGATTTTGTCGAGAATAATTTCTGTAGGACCTCATCTGAGATTCGTATTGGCAAGATTCCATTTTTGAAACAATTATTGTAGAATATATCAGCAAATGATGTCGAGATTATCACCTTAAAACCGTAATCATCAAGTGCCCATACGGCATGTTCTCTGCTAGAACCACAGCCAAAGTTATCTCTGGCAAGTAAGATCTTGGAATTCTTGTAAGCAGGATCATTTAAGATGAAATCCTTTCTTTGAGTACCTTCTCTTTCAAACCTCCAGTCATAAAACAAGTATTGGCCAAATCCAGTTCTCTGGATTAGTTTCAGGAACTGTTTTGGCACTATCTGATCAGTATCAACATTAACCTTGTCAAGTGGTGTAGCTATGCTTTTTATTTTCTTGAATGGTTCCATCCTAATTCAGATCCAATTCCCTTACATCCACAAAGTGCCCACTAATTGCAGCAGCTGCTGCCATTACAGGACTTACAAGGTGTGTCCTTCCTCCAGAACCTTGTCTTCCTTCAAAGTTTCTGTTTGAAGTACTGGCACATCTCTCACCTGCTTTCAAGATATCAGGATTCATGCCTAGACACATACTACAACCAGATTCTCTCCACTCAAATCCGGCATCTTTGAATATCCTATCAAGACCTATCTCTTCTGCATTTTTCTTTACAAGTTGTGACCCTGGTACAACCATTGCTCTTACTCTGGATGAGACCGTTTTTCCTTTTACAACTTTTGCTGCCTCCATCAAATCTTCTAATCTAGAATTAGTACATGATCCAATGAATACCCTGTCAATTACAATATCTGTAATTAGAGTACCCGGTTTAAGATCCATGTACTTTAATGCCTTTTCTGCACCTTTCTCCTCCTCTGGATTTCCTTTACCATATTCATTTGGAAAGGGGACACTCCCATTTACATCAACAGTCATAGCAGGATTAGTTCCCCAGCTCACCTGTGGTACAATGTTTTCTGCACTAAATGTGAAAGATTTATCAAATTTTGCTCCACTGTCGGTTTTCAGATTTTCACGCCAATAGTTGACATATTCATTATAATCTTTTGGAACATATTTTCTTCCATTAAGATATTGGTATGTTTTTTCATCAGGTGCAATCAATCCAGCACGTGCTCCTGCTTCTATAGACATATTACATATTGTCATTCTCTGTTCCATTGTCAACTCGGAGATTGTTTCACCCCGATATTCAATCACGGTACCCGCTCCTCCTGCAGTTCCAATTTTTCTAATAATTGACAGAATTATGTCCTTTGCAGTTACGGCATGAGGATTTTTCCTCTTTCCCCCAATTTTAATTTCAAAAGTTTTTGGTTTTTCCATCATTATACATTGAGTTGCCAAGACATGCTCAACATCACTTGTACCTATTCCAAAGGCAAGTGCTCCAAAGGCACCATGAGTTGAGGTATGGCTATCACCACAAACAATAGTTGTTCCAGGAAGCGTAATTCCTAATTCTGGACCTATCACATGTACTATACCTTGATTTGGACTATGAATATCAAAGAGAGTAATTCCAAATTCTTTACAGTTTCTTTCAAGTGTTTTAATTTGTAGCGATGATGTTTGATCGAAAATAGGTAGTGATCTATCACTTGTAGGTACATTATGATCCATTGTTGCAAATGTAAGATCAGGACGCCTTACTTTTCTTCCATTGAAACGCAAACCTTCGAAAGATTGGGGAGATGTGACTTCATGAACTAGATGTCTGTCAACATAGAGTAATGATCTTCCATTTTCTCCTACTACAATATGAGAGTCCCAAATTTTTTCAAATAATGTCTTTGACATTTAGATTATCTTAATCAAAGGCGGAGATATAATGGTATAAGACTTCATCTAGGGTTTGTAATTGAAGAGTCCGCCAGCTTCTATTATTTTTCCTATCAGTACTGGAAAGGGCTCCATTTTATAGATCTTGTTCTTGGTCAAGTTCTTGATCTCATTTTTAGATATATCCACTTCAAGTGAATCACTATCAGAGATATCTTTGTATGCACTCTCGTCTATCTCAATTGGCAGTAAAAAGGCTCCATCTACTGCATTTCTATAAAATATTCTTGCAAAGGACAAGGCCAAAACTGCCTTTATTCCCGAATAAGATAACGCTATGGGAGCATGTTCTCTAGAAGAACCACAGCCAAAGTTTTTTCCTGCAACTATAAAATCCCCAGGTTTTACTCTTTTGTGAAAATCCTTGTCAAGTCCTTCCATTGCATGTTTTGCAAGCTCAGCATAATCATGAATCTTAAGATAAGGACCTGGCAATATTACATCTGTATCTATGTTATCTTGTTCATATTTTATTACAGAGCCTTTCATTTCAAATCCCTCGGGTCAGTTATTTTACCTGTTATAGCAGATGCTGCTACAACAAGTGGGGACGCAAGATATGTCTGAGATTCTACGTGTCCCATTCTTCCAGGGAAGTTCCTATTTGTTGTACTGATGCAAATCTCATCTTTTGCCAATACGCCCATATGAGCACCGCAACAAGCACCGCATGTAGGTGGACCTACGAGTGCACCAGCATCCAAGAAAATTTTCAGCAATCCCTCATCCATTGCTTTTCTAAATATGGATATTGCAGCAGGTAATACTTCTGTTCTTATCTTTACTGTTTTTCCCTTGAGAATTTTTGCTACAGCTCGTAAATCTTCTAGCTTTGCACCAGTGCATGAGCCAATGTATGCTTTATCAAGTTCAATTGAAGACAAGTCACGTGCAATTGCGATATTTTCAGGAGAGAATGGTTTTGCTACAGTAGGTTCTATTTCTAAACCTTCATACTCATAAATTTTTTCATACTGAGTATCTGCATCACTATGAACTTCATCATATTTTGTAACCCCTCTTGCTGCAAGATAATCTCTTAATTTTTGGTCTGGTTCCACTATACCACTCTTGGCGCCTGCCTCAGTTGTCATATTTGTTAATGTCAATCTACCTTCGACCGACATTTCTGATATACCAGTACCTCCAAACTGCATTGTCTTATATGCTGCACCGTCGTTTCCAATATCACCAATTATTTTTAGTATCAAATCTTTTGCCATCACATGATCCGGAAGTCTTCCATTGATCTTAAAGTATAATGTCTCAGGTACCTTGAACCAAATTTTACCAT
>JBGPGB010000257.1:0-3356 GCA_041483595.1 Nitrosotalea sp. | reverse complement strand
CCAAAACTAAAAGCCATAGCTGAAACTAGAGCTTTAATAAAGAAAGAAAAATTAGCCATTAAGGTTAATGCTAAATTCGATAAACAAAGAAAATTACAAGATGTTGAAAGCGTTCTACAGGGTTATAAATGGGATTAACTTTAAAAGACACGGCTCCATAGTCTAATGGTAGGACGACACGTTCTCAACGTGAAGGCACGAGTTCGATTCTCGTTGGAGCTACCGGAGATTTAAATGACAGAAAAACAAAAACTATTAGACAGAATAAAACACAAGGTTGAAAACGAGGGCCTTAAGGACATGCACTTTACATTTGGTGATTTCTTTCATAAACTTGATGAAGAGGGTCGAGCTGAGGCAATTAATAAAGTTCTAGATGCAATAGAAAGCGGAAAATGCACCGAAGCCGAACCTTTTGGAGACAGTAGGGGAAGAAGAACGGATGTATTTTAAATGGACTCGTAGCTTAGCGGCCTAAAGCGCCTGCCTGTCACGTAGGAGACCGTGGGTTCAAATCCCATCGGGTCCGCATCAATCAGAGAAGGGAAATAAGTTAGTAATGAAAAACGCAAGAGTAGGACATAAATATATGATGGTTAAGGATAGTATGGAGAAGATTGGAAAGATTTTTAAGAGAGAATTTCCTTATTCAGAAATCATATTTGACCACAAAAAAGTTAATGGACATTATTATGTTCATTTAGACCGTATTAAGCCCGATGATGTTGATAAATTCATTGAGGTTTCCTTTGATTCTAGTAAATTACATGGAATTGGTGTAGATATCCCAATTCTAATGAGATACAAGAAAATTGAAGAAAATATCATTTAATTTGATATAATATTCTTATGGGTGCGGGGCGTAGGTAATTTATTTAAGGAAGGTATAAAATGAGCAGTTTAACTAATGTTAATGAGAGTGGTTTTAAAGAAATGGTTTTGGAATCAAATGTGCCTGTGTTAGTGGATTTTTGGGCAGAGTGGTGTGGACCTTGCAGAATGGTGGCACCTATTTTAGAAAAGTTACAGAAAGAATTTGAGGGAAAAATTAGCATTGTAAAAATTGATTTGGATGCTAATTCTAATTTTTCAGGAATTTATGGGATTCAATCTATCCCAACTCTAATTGTTTTCAATAACGGAAAAGAAGTTTCAAGAATCGTTGGCGCACAAGGTGAAGCCAGATTCAAACAAGAAATAGAAAAGGTTCTACAACCATGAGTGAATACGCCAATCCTTTTAATATAAAGGATGAAAAGAAAAAGATTAACGAGAAAGCTAAAGAGATTTCTGACCCAAAGACAAAGAAAGCTTTCATTGAGCGTGAAATGAAAAGTCTAGAAGACCACGCCACTATGCTTCGTAAAATGTCGGCATTCGTTAATGCCAAAGATAAGAATGGTAAGAGATAATGTTAATTTATAAAACTGGTGACCTATTGGAATTTACGGAAGATGCATTCGGACACGGATGTAACTGTCAGTCCACAATGGGGTCTGGTGTAGCCAAAGCGGTAAGGGCGAAATATCCAGAAATGTATCACGAGGCAGATTGCAAAAGCATGTTTAGTAAAGAAGAAAAATTAGGTAAATATACTTTTCAACTTCTTCCAAACAATAAAATAGGTTATAACATTTATTCTCAGTTTGATTACAAGGGTCGTAATGTTGGTAAAATGGATTTAGATTATGGTGCTTTGGAAAATGGTTTGATGGGCGTTTGTTTAGATTTAAGTAACAGAGGATTAAAAACATTAGCTCTTCCATTAATTGGATGTGGATTGGCTGGAGGAAATTGGAATATAGTAGAGGGTATTTTAAATAGAATTTCTGAAACCACTTTAATTGACATTTGTGTTTATATAAATAATGGTTTTACGATTGAACAAATACGGGATAATGATTTAAAGAAGTAATATGGGGCTGTAGCTCATCTGGGAGAGCGCTTCACTGGCAGTGAAGAGGTAAGGGGTTCGACCCCCCTCAGCTCCACGAGGTTTTTCTTTTTAGACTTTTAGGTTTCCTCAACAAAACCGTAAAAACAAAGTCAGGTTTTAGCTTGTGAGTCCATTTTCTATCGCACGGTGAGAGTAGGAATAGCCCTGCAAGGCGATTTCTGAGGGTAGCCGCAAATGTGTGAAAAGTATCGTGGGGATTGCAGTCAGCCACGAGAGGGATAGCACAATGTCTTAGAGAAAAAAATAAAGTGGGTTCTAATCAGCTACCCCTTCTCCGTAAGGAGATAAAAGCGATTGGGGCAGTAGCTCATCTGGGAGAGCGCCGCATTTGCATTGCGGAGGTAACGAGTTCGATCCTCGTCTGCTCCACATGAAATTTGTAATTCAATTTAATCTCATTAATGAAGAACAACTCCTTAAGATTAGGGATGTCGTAGAGAAATATCCTTACGAATATGTGAGTGTTATGCCTTTCTCTCACGAGATTAAAGCAAACAGTGGACCATTAGAGGGCACGGATTATATTCCATATGGTTCCACATTGTTAGTTAAATTGGCTGAAGAATTGAAATGGAAAGGTTGCTATTTCGATTTGGATAAATTCAACTACGAAGCATTTACCAAGAATCGTGATGATATGCTTAATAGTAATGTTTATACAATTCAAGAGGCATTGGAACTTCTAAAAACTCAGCCAGAAGATAAAATGTGGTTCACGAGACCATCTCAGGATTTAAAGCAATATACAGGATTGACGAATCCAACTCATTCTTGCATTGAATATTTTACCAATGCACTACTTGCTGACACATCATCAGTAGCACAATTAAAGCTAGATACAAAGATTGTCTTGTGTGAAACTAAAAATATTGATGCTGAATACAGATGGTTTGTGGTTAATAGAAAAGTAGTTTCTGGTTCATTGTATCGTCATAACGGATTCCTATTCAAGGAAAAGGTAACTGACCAGAAGGTATTTGATGAGGCTCAAACCTTTGCCGATAAATGGTTGCCTCACGAAAACTGCGTAATGGATTTGGCCTTAGTGGATGGTAAGATGAAAGTTATAGAATTCAATTGCCTAAATGGAAGTGGATTCTATGATAACGATGTGATGGCTATTTTCGATGCAATATGGCAATATGAGAACACTCCTTCTTTAACTTGAGGAAAGACATGAAGCCAATATTACAAGAAGCAACATTTTCAGAACTTTTAAATTACTATTCTTTTTTGGAATGGATTGAAGGAATTGGTTCAACTTTAGGTTTGACAGCGATCTTGTTGGGAACTATTCGCTTATTTAGTTCTTCCATTGTTGTAAAAGTTCTTAGTTTTGGAAATTGGTTCTTGTATGTGGTTTCATTTGGTGTGATTGCAACGCTCGTTGGTGTGGTTG
>JBGPGB010000256.1:0-3357 GCA_041483595.1 Nitrosotalea sp. | reverse complement strand
ATTACGCCAACAAGCAGCAGGATCAGTTACAGATCGCTCTACTGCTGAGTCAGATGCCATACTAATTACATAGTCGATTCCAGACTCCACGACTTTGCCATCAACTATATTTCTATCCATTATCTGATTTTCTAGTGCAGCATCAATAGGAACGGTAAGATCGTGTTTTAGTAGTGTGACCCTACTATTGTCAAGAATGTTCTCATAGTTCAATCTAGAATAAGTACCTTTATGTCTAAATGAATCTAATCCTACTATGTGCCAATCTGTATTGTTTAGGAAATACCTAACACAGTGACTCCCTACAAATCCACCTATGCCTGTAAGTAATACTCTTGTCATAAATTGCCTCCCAATAGACTATATATCATAGTGTTTTTTAAAGGAGAAATAATTATGGCAGAAAACGGCCCAACGCTTCCACCAGTCCCAGTAGCACCATATAACAGACAGCTACCAGTAGGAGCAGCAACACTACCACTTTCAGTATTCGATGTTAATGATGTTAATAATGTAGCTTGCCCACTTAACGCTGGAAACGCAGCATTTGTAGCAAACTTCACCAAGAGTGCTGATTTTGGAGTAGCAAACCCACTAAATGCAAACAGCGTAAGTCATGGAACCTATCCTAGTGCCCAAAATACTTATAATGTTTACCTTTCCTAATAATAACAAAGCCCTCTTTTTGAGGGCTTTACTATTTTACAGTATGAAAACATTCAAAGTCAATGAATTAAAACGATTTCCAGACAATAGAGGTTTCTTTCAAGAAATTTATAGATGCGGTTCATTTGATATGGAACCAAAACAGGTAAACTGGTCATTCTCTGTCAAGAACACCATTAGAGGATTACATCTATCTGATTTCGATAAACTGATTACTTGCATTCACGGCCAGATTTATGATGTGGCTATAGACATGCGAAAAGATTCAGAAACGTATCTAAAACAATTTATAAACACACTAGATTCTAATGTGCCAACATCTGTATATATCCCAAGCGGCTTTGCTCATGGTTTTATGGCTCTAACTGACGCAACTATTATTTACTTACAATCAGACACTTACAAACCAGAAAACGAAAAATCAATACACTATAGTTTTGCAGAATGGCCAAAACCAATTGATGGTGATTACATAATATCGGAGAAAGACAAAAAAGCAGATGGATATGAAAGATGATTATTGGGCAGAATTAAAAGATGATAGTTGGTGTGTTTATCACAAATCTATGGACAAACCAATTATTTGTTTTCCAAAACTTAAAAAAGCAGAGGCTTGGATTAAAAAAGAAATAGAAAAATTCACAAAGGAAGAAAAATGATAGGAATAATACTTGCTGGCGGAAAGGGAACTAGACTTAAAGAACTTACAAGAGTTACTAACAAGAATCTACTTCCAATAGGTGACAAGCCACTTATCTACCATCCAGTAGAAAAGATGGTCGAGTGTGGTATTACAAAGATATTAATTGTAACTGGCACTGAACATATGGGTGACTTTGTTGAGCTTCTAGGTTCAGGAAGTCGCTTTGGATGTTCATTTACATATAAAGTACAAGATGAACCAAAAGGCATTGCTCACGCTCTAGGATTGTGGGAAGGCATTTGCAATGAAAGATGTATGGTAATCCTAGGCGATAACGTATTTGGAGATAGTTTGGTAGATTTCGTAAAACAAACAGAGAAATATCCAGATTGCGCATGTGTTGGCATTACAAAAGTTGATAATCCAACAGCATTTGGGAATGTAGAATTTCACGAAAATGATATAAGGATTAAAAGAATTGTAGAGAAGCCAAAAGAAGCACTAAGTCCATATATTGTTACAGGACTTTATAGTTACCCACCAGATGTGTTTGATGTTATAAAAACATTAAAGCCAAGTAACCGTGGTGAATATGAAATCACAGATGTTAATAATTACTATCTAGAAAAATCAAAATTGAGTTGTTGGCATATGCCTGGTTTCTGGATAGATGCAGGCAGTATTGAGAATTACTATAAGGCAAATAAGTTCTTTTTTGAAAAGAATTAAAATCCAGTATTAATCATGTGAGCTTTTTTATCTTTCTTAGCATCATCATTTTCATTCTGGGCACGGACAATATCTACTATCCTACGAACTTTGCCAGGCCATTTAGCTATTTTATCACGGGGAACACCAAGAAACTTTGCAGCATCCTCGGTGTTCTGACCGAATACTCCTATGAAATCATCCCAAAAGGTATTGCCTTCTGTTCTATCTGGACGGATTTCTAGCCCTCTCTTGATAACCTCTACGCCTTCATCGTTGTCGTCAGGTTTGAACCAAAAGTCTTTACCAGTATCTTTCTGACTACTTTCGTATAGGTTATAAAAACTTGTCATTTTTTTCCTTATGGATTTCCACTAACGTAAGTCAAGAAAGCATATGTTCTTGCTGCTGCCGTTGTTGCTTGATCGCTAAAATTATTCTTCAAGTACAAAGCTGCTCTACCACTAACTACAATAGTATCCCCATCCTTACGAATATAGTTATTTATTAGAAAGTCAGGGAAAAACGTAGAACGGGTAGCTGCAAAATTTGATCCTTGTGGATCAGTGCTACTGTATGGGTTCTTAGAACTCAATACATTTGTTGTACTTAAATTTACTGTAAAAGTAATTGCCATTATTAAACACTCCTTGTGAAGTTAACCTACTGTATTTAGTGAAGCACTAATTATTTTTAATTCCCATAAAGTATTCTTGACAAATTGATTTAATTAATGTTATAATTTAATTATGCCATATAAAGACCCAATTAAAAGAAAAGAATCACAAAAAATAAGATCAAAAAAAATGGAGTGAAGCACATCCCAGTTGAAAGTCTAATAAAAATCAAACTATAAACATAGATAGTTTGTATGACACCAGAAGAACTAGTCAAAGATGGACAAGCAATCCTAAATGCCTTTATGAACCAACTTGAAGGAGAAAACGATATCTACAAACAAATTGTCATAGAGGAAACTATAAAGTTTATTTACAAAGAATACTATGGTTTTGACGTAGAGTGAAGTCTACTACCAATAACAACCATAGGAAATTCCTGTGACATTGTTACGGTTTGCTCTTTAGTTAATTCTCTAACTCTACCTGGGATATATTTTCTAAATTCCCCAAGATCAATTTCTCCATTATCATTCTCATCAGCCTTAACAAGAGCATCTCTCATAGCAACTGTGAGTTTCCAACAATAAGTAGACTCAGTACCACTACTAGAACATATTATACAAACCTTTGGCCCAGAGTCTTTCCAATCATCTACCATTCCGCCAGCTTTACAGGTATCAATAATCAAAATTAAATTACCCTTAGCATTTTTTAATTTAT
>JBGPGB010000255.1:0-3364 GCA_041483595.1 Nitrosotalea sp. | reverse complement strand
GTATTTGTCAAGGATTCTGTTACAGGATTTAGGTAAGTTGTTGCCCTGCCGTATGTATCAATTAAAATCAAGTTTCGATTATGTTGAGAAAGTAGGCTTAACGCTTCCGTAGAAATATACCCTTTTCCACTCATAACAATTTTCTCATAAGGCATATTTTTGACATACCATTCTTCTATCTCAGGTTCTTTGAATGGGTCAGAGCAGTTCTTCAATACAATTTTTGAATCTTTTACTTTGATTGAAAAGCCGTAACCTTTTAGGAATTTAACGTTGTAATGGTTTTGTTTACCTAACAGAGTCATTTTATTCAAAAAATTAACAAAAATCGGTTGGAATTCTAAATTCGTTAAATTTTTTATCATTAGGAATCATACAAAATACATTTTCACTAATTGGTTCAAATTCCTCATTTTCTAAAATAAAATAATGAATGTATGCTGCAATATGTCTCCTAACTGAATCTAGTACCATGTATGGTCCTGTTTTCTTATTAGCCATATACAAAAGTGGACACGAAACCATTTTTTTTCTAGAAAAATTTTCTGCCCTCCTTTTTATTTCATCAAAATTCTCAGTTTGTAATATAGGATATTCGTTCATTAACTCATCTGAAATTCTATATCCTGAATCATACACTTGTTGCGAATAACATCTTAAACATGGATCATATACAAATTTTTCCCACCCGATAGGATTTTGAGGATTTCCTTGAATTATTATGTAAATATTTTGAAGAAAGTCATTTTTACTAACTTTAACCCTATGACATGTCCAATTATCAGGAGTTGCTGGTATTGTAGAAACGCATAAATTTTTAATCTCTTTACATTCCTCTTCTGAAACCTTATCTAAAAATTCCACAGATTGTTCTTGTAAATCTACTTAATAATTAATTTCCAACAAATCATAACTTACAGTATAACGAGAATGTCGGACTTTTTGTGCGTAGAAAAGGGGGATACTATTTTTACTCGCTGTCGATATACTCGTTTGGAGAAATTATGATCATCTTTTAGATAAACTATAATTATTTTAAATCCATCCCCGTCGTTTGAAATACCACAACATGAGAATTGTAGAAATTCCTGATGCTGATGCTATGAAAATCAAAGTAGTATATCTTCCAAGTATTGTCCAAGGCTCCATGTTGGAACCTGGGAAATTTACATTCATTCCATAAAATGCTGCAATTACAGTTGCTGGAATACTAAGTGTAAAGACAATTGTTAGAATCGCCAAGATCTTGTTTGTTTTTTGTGTACTGAGCATAAAATCCGAATCCTTGTAAATTTCCATTGTCTCCTTGGATTCTTCTAATGTCTCTATGACCTTGTCAATGTGGTCTACCACATCATCGAAATAAAGTGTAAGATCTTGAGTTGAAAAACGTCGTATGTCTTTAGAAATTTCTAAAATAATTCTTCTTAGCGGCATTACAATACGTCTTAGTGATGTTATCTCCCTTCTTAATGCTGAAATTTCAAGTGCGTCAGATTTTCTTTCATCAAATACATCTTCTTCGATTTCATCCAAGTTACCTTCTATTTTTTTCAGAGTATGAAATAGTTCATCTACTAGAACATCGATTATTTTATGGAGTAAAAATCCGGGAGACATGCCTAGTAACATTTTTCTCTCACCCTCATTGGTTTTACAACTCGAAAACATCTCTACTAGGGGATCAAGATCTCCTTGATGGACTGTTATCAAATAGTTCTCTCCAATGAAGATGCATAACTGACTAAATTTTGGATCATTTTTTTCTTTTTTTAATGGGGGGAAGTGTAGTATGATAAACATGTGATCTTCATATCTGTCCACTTTGGGGAGTTGAATTTTCGAGAGACAATCCTCCAAGTTTAATTTGTGGAAGGGAAAATTTTTTCCCAATTCGTCCATGTCATTTCGTATTGGTTTTTGAATGTCAATCCATGAATATCCTTCATTTTTTATTGTCTCAAAATGTCTGTCGGCAGGGTTCATTTTTATTTTTCAACTCTCAATGTAATGTCGTATAATATGTCTACTATATCTTTAACTTCTTAACCAGACCCTTTCTTTCCATGACTTCCATGAAAGATCTATTTATGACAAGAAATGTTTTGGGGTCGGAACGAGTGTCTTAAAAGACACTCTCTTTCCTAGTCAGGTCTCCAAAACTAAAAATGATTTTATGAGGATGTCTTTGAACCTCTTGTCACAAAATTTGAAATCTATGATATGGTGATTAATAGATGATTTCACTAACTGAATTGTTCCTCTAGGAGATCAACGCATTGTAATAACAAATCCTTACTTTTTCGCATTAGCCAATCCGGAAATTCGTCTAGTGTAAAGACGAACTGTTGTTGAAAGCTGGGGACCACGCCTCCTCCTGATGTAATTACTTGTACTATGATGTATCCTTCCGTAATGGTGCAGACAGTTTCTTGGTAAGCCTCTTCCTCCTCCTCTAGCGTATTTCGGTATAGAATTAGCGGTGTCTTGGTCTTTGTAACGTGAGAAGATGCTTTTTTTAGTAAAACAGCAAAGTGGGATATGAGCCAACCGTCTAGGGTTATCTGTTTTGGCATGTAATATTATGTATCTTTTTATTATTTAATGCAATGGATGAAACCCTACTCCACCGAGATTCGAATCTTTTGACCATCCAAGTCCTCTTCTTTGTAGTTCTTGGCCTTGTCTTCAAATTCTATCTTCTTTACTCTAACTAGAAATGAAAGATCTGATTGTTTTTCTTTTGCCATCTCCAAGGACTCTTCATCAAGACCCAAAATGTACGCGGCCTCTAGTACATCAGTAGGATTGTAGCCTCTTTCCTTTCTTAATACTTGTAATCTTCTTGCAATGTCTCGTATCAAACCCCTTGCTAACATTTCCCGATTTCTAGTTGTACTGATAAATACAATGAGCGAATCACGATTTGACGTTGCAAAACCCTCTTTTTCAGAATAACTCACTATGAAATCTTCTTTTGATAATTCAATTTTGTTGTCTCCTAGATCAAAAGTATATGCTCCATTTTTCAAAAGACTATTAACGATTACACTTGGGTCTGTTTGAGAAAACTTTTCTAGTAATCTTCCCATATCTTGTTTTGCCTTGGGCCCTATTCGTTTTCTCTCAAACTCAACCTTTGGAATTATTGGGAGCTCTGCTTGCAATAGGCTTGAGACAAGATCAAGCCCTTCTGATTTTTGCAATTCAATGATATTGTACTTTTCTACATTAAGTTGTGAGAGTAATAATTCTGAAAGTGAATCTAACTTTGCCTTCTGAGTTGGTGCAACACAAATTATGGCATCATTTAATGGCCATCTTCTCTTAAGTTTGCCCTTCATTCTTGCAGCCGAAGAAACAG
>JBGPGB010000254.1:0-3402 GCA_041483595.1 Nitrosotalea sp. | reverse complement strand
TGGCTTCCTTGGCTTTCTCTAACAAGTTTTCGTCTAATTCGCAATGTTCAAATGTGAAATCAGTATCACCATTACCATAACGAATCAAAGCTACTTGCATATCTGTTCCGTGGTCACAATCCCTGTAAATATCATTGCTCTTATATGAACCAAGAAAAATGCACTTATTACAAGGATGATTATAAATAGCCACGATTTTCCTATTCTACCGCAAACATATAAAATGGTGTCTGTCTGCAATATGCGTTAAAATCCTCTTTAGTCTTTTCATAGATAACTACTCTGCAAACATCTTGTCCTGACGTAGTGTCTTTTGCATAGAGCATATATCCACAAACCTTTTTGTTATTATCCACAACTTTAAAGACCACGCCAGCATAAGGTAAATCGTCTGCGGCTGAGAACACTGATTTTACAAAATGCAATTCTTGGTTTGTATGTATAGAGTTTCTACAAACCCATACAGCACTAGTAAAAACTTTGTCACATTTCTTTCCCCACCGTTCCGCTGACATTTTGGATGAATAATCATCCACACATGAAGCGCATGAGAGAAATAAAATGATTGACAAAAATAATTTTATCATGCTGACTGTGCCTCTTTCTCTTTTGCTTTCAAGTTGGCACGAATGAAATCATCAGCTTTAGCATTGACCGTCAGTGTGTTCGCCACACCATCAACGTCTTTATGTGCGGTTAAATAACCTTCTTCAAGTAACAATTCGATAAAAGGCTTCTCATAATCAAAGAGAATAGCTTCGGCTGTTCTACGATGAATGTGTCCACCAATAAGAGTGAGCCTCACACTAGGGCAATTCTTATGGATAAATCCTTCATGTTCAAGACTCCACACACGAAGAGTTTTCAAAGTGCGAAGCAGACGCCAACTTGTAAGTGTCGGATGAAACAGACAATCAGGAACATTTGCTGTCTTTTTATAGTCACCAGACATATACCAGCCATTGTCTTTATGAGCCTTCCAGCATTTAGGGCAGAGCAATGTAGCCATGACTATTCCTGTAGTTTAAGTATATTCTTTATTCTTGTTATAGTGGCACCAGATTCCCAACGCACACCCTCAAAATCTTTTCTACCACTAAACATCTGAATGGTTGTCAGTCGATCCAGAGCGTGTTCTAATGCGTGGTCTTTATTCGCAATTACTTCTTTTAACCTTGCTATAGTCTCTTTATCATCCATGACAAGTTAATATGCCTCAGCATAAATATAAGGTGATTTAAAACTGTGCCCAGTGTCAGTAGTCCACGAAACACGGCGATTGCCACATTCGCAACGATGGCTTTCCCCATCCCATCCGTGACAGCCCTCACAATTATCTTCGCCACTGAAACTGTGAAAACCACCAGATTTTTTCATTCTATCACGCTCTATGTCAGCCGCCAAATCATTAGCGACATGAATAGCATCTTCAAGGCTAAAGTCAACGCCAAGCTTTTTTCCATGTTCTTGTAGCCAAATAACAGCTTCCTCATTAAGCTTAGTCTCTGCTTTATTAGCCTCTACAACCTTTGCCTCTTGAATTTCTTTTGCTTTAGCTTCTTTCCAGCGCCGATATGAAGCCTCTATGTCATATTGCGTCCAGCGTGGAGGTTCATTTTTCTTAAGATATTTTTCAACCAAAGAATTTTGACCATAAGCAAGTGAAGTCATTTCCATCATTTCCTTACGTACAGCCATACGACTACGAAATTCCTCAATGTTCTTTTGTTTATGAATTTCATGTTCCGCTTTGGCTTTAACCCAATCCTCTTCCGTCCACTTAAGACGGTCAGCATCAGTTGTGTAAATCCAATTTGCGTAAGTATAGGGAGTCATTCGTTAGCCATTTCAGTAAGACTCTGCATGGGATTCTTAAGATTCACCTTTTCATAATACTTGAAAAGTGTTTCCTTGGGAATTTCTTCATAATCACCGAATGTCCCGTCAGTATTAATGATAACTGTTGAAACAGCCTCTTCAAACTCTTCGTCAATCCACAACCTAAGATTGTGATTGCGAATGTGCTTCCAAACAGTTTGTTTACCTACGTGTCGAGTGGTCACGTCCGCATCCTTTCATCTTCCTCACCATGACGATGGCACCTTTGCTTCAAACGTGTGATGTGCTCGTCAAGTTTAATTTCTTTTTCTAAAGACCAATCATCTACCAAATCCAAAATCATATCCATTTCCTCACTGTTCTTATGAGGCGGTTTCATTAACTTAGTGATTAGTGCAAGATCATCCATTATGAATGTTCACTAATCATCATGAACATGGAAATCACAACAGAAATAACCCCACCACCCATTAGAATTTGAGAAGTGATAGTAAGTATCTTAAGGTCAAGGAAAACACAACCTAGAAGAATTGCACCAATACTGCACAGCATCATTTTTGTTCCGTTATTCATGCCATCACCTTTTTATGGAATAATTTCATATCTTATTTTACCACAAAACAAATTAATTGTCAAGGTCTTGAATAACTGCTTCCATTCGTGTGGAAACACCTACTGGAACAACTTCTTTAACAACGGGCTTCTGTGTTTCTATTTTAGACTTTCTTTGTCTATCTCGTTCTGCCCTAATTATTCGTCTAGTATTGAAGGTGAATACTGTTTGTGACATAATCCTTCTTTGCTCCCTTTCAGTAAATGGCTTCATAATGATCCACAGGATGAACAAGGGCCAAAAAATTATTACTGTCACCATCTTTGGTGGTTCCTGCGTCTTGAATATGAATAAATCCATAGCAAGACAAAACAACCCGATGACTACATATATTTCTATCATAACATATTATACCACAAATTTGTTTATTTGTCAAGTGTTAAAAAAAGAAAAGGCCCCCGAAAGGGCCTCTCTTTTAACGCTTTTTCTTATTTGTCTTTGCTTTGCGTATTCGCACTCTAGCCATGATATCTCCTAGAAAACGGGTGAATCGCCGCCTGTAGCCGTTTCTTGTTCCTGAATATGCTCTGTGTAAAAAGCCTTTAAGTATTCAATGTGGTAATTATATGTGGTATCGCCTTTTGGTTGAAATACCACCTTACACCATCCATCTGGTTTTTCATCTATAACCAAAGCCCAAATGTATTTTATGTCTCTATCTCTAAAAAGTCTGTTTGCCATTACTAATTGTCTCCTTTTTTAGACTGTTTAATATTATATCACTTTATCGTCTAAAAGTCAAGGATTATTAGTAATTTGTTTAGCTTGCCAGTGCCTCGGCTCGACCTTCTGAAATCGCTTCCCATTGCTGTTGAATGGCTTCATCCATTGGAGAAAGGTCAAACTTCCTATCAAGAGCATTAGCCACAGTGAAATAAGGAAATTTAAATTCTGCACCTGTGCGTTTATCTTTAGCAATTACAGGGAATTTATTGCTTCGGATTGAAGCC
>JBGPGB010000253.1:0-3405 GCA_041483595.1 Nitrosotalea sp. | reverse complement strand
AATAGAAAAGCTACTAGTAAAATTGAAATTGAATATACAACTGCCATAACCCAAGAAATTCTTGTTTTAAATTTTATCACAGTTTATGAATTTATTATTCTATTATAAATAGTGATTCAGATATTTCAATCTTAAATGATTTAGTTTTCTTGTCCCTGTAAGCTTTTAGATTTCTCTTTGCTCATCCTAATCTTTTACATCTAAATTTTTTGTAATTTTTATGAAGGCCATGGTATTCATGAAAGATTTTATGTTACTCAGCAATTCGTTTGCATTTTGAAGAAATTCTTCATATAATGCAGTTTCATTATCTTTTTCTGGAAATGTGGAATATACTTTATAAGATTTTACAAGTTCTGGATCAAGCCAATTATTTTTTATCCAATCAGCATAGATATATCGTTCCTTAGTGGACTGATAATGTTCGGCATTAGCAGACATGAATGCATATGTAGAAGAATTTTTTTCAAAGCCCATTATATCTTCATGAAAAAATCTTTCTAATTCTGCGAGACGATAATGATGATTACTGAAAATAAGCTTAGCTTCCTTTGGTTTTACAAATTTATCATTTCGGAAGTATTCTGATAAAATTAACGATTTTGAAAACTCTTCACTTGCTAGAATCGAAATCACTATAGCAATTTTGTATCTTGAATGACTAGCTAATAATATGGAATCATCCAATAATCTTAGACTATTTTTTAATGAGATAATAACGCCGTTAGGAATTTGATCGTGAGGAATTTTGGTATGAGATAATTTAGGCAGTACCTTTTTGTGTTTGTTGACTACTCGGCTATACTCCTCTTCAAGAGATTTACGGATGCCTTCTTTGGTACAGATATGATTAAATCCGATACGTAATTTGATATTTTTATTTAGGTTATCCATTATGTAATTTGCAACAACTGTGAACTCCTTTGGTCTCCTAATTCCAATAGTCAGATAAATGGAGTGATTTTTGGGAATTTTTAATGTTTCAGTATTTGTATCATAATACGACCCAAGGTTAATTTCTAGTCTCTCTATATCTAGTGAAATTAATTGTTTAGGATAATTTTTTACAAAATTATTAATAAAATTGGTAGGATCTCCCTCTTCTTCAAATTTAAATTCCAATGGGATTTGTATAATCAACTAAACCTTATCCACCAAAGATTTTTCTTTCCTCATTTTTCTTGTTTTAATCTCTACCAAGGTCCTTGAACTAGTCTTTGCATATTCTATACTGGATTTTACAAATTCCTCTTCTATAGTTCTTGATCCTCCATTTCTCTTGTAAAATGTATTATAAAACACCCTGTAACCTCTGCAGTATTCTCTGATCATTTCATTTGGGATTCTTTGAGAATCACCTATGATAGATAGTATTTTTCTTACTTCACTGACACTTACAAAACACTCACTCGATGGTTTTTCTGTCTCATCTACAAATAGATAGTATCCGTGTGGGAATCTACTTTCAAATCTCTCTAGTTGACGAAGTTCTGTTTCTCCAAATATAAAATATTGTTGATGACTATTTCGTTTAACTTGAATTCCTACCTCAGTGATTCTCTTTCGAGTCATTTTCGTTAAAACAAAATCTACACCAAAAAGTATCTCAGTATAAGTAGTATGAAATATTCTTTTTTCTACACGAGTATGTTTTTTTTCTAATACTAACATATGCTCATATCCACGCGAATTCTCTATTGTACCCCAATGCTGATCGAATCCTGAGAATATTGCTTGTTCAGAAATATGTGAAAAAATGTTTTGAATTTCATGAGGTGTAGCTTCTAAATAATTTCCAAAATTCTCTACTAAATATTTTGTATCTAACTTACTTTGAAGGCGTGATTCTGAGTCTTTTTCAGCCAATTAAGAACATTCGGTTGTTATTCTAATAATGTTTTATCTCGTTTCAGGATTTGTGTTCTGATATTTCTATATCCAAACCTTCTTGAGTAATATCAGAGACCAGTCTCTTTTTACAATGAATTTCAAATATCCTGTAATCATTATTGTCATCAATCAAACCTAACCCAAAGTTTCGTTTTTCAGTATTATCAATATGCTCAGGTAATACATCTAATAATATCTTGAGCAAATTATCCAAGTCTTTTTCATATTTTGAAGATTGTTTTGGATCTTGGTATAAATTGAAACAAACGTCTAGAGAAAGATCCTTACCTCTGCAGTTTTTTCTAGCATCATGATCTTTTATCTCTTTCAGAATCGCATCTCTCAATTCTACTTTTCTTTTCACTTCATCACCATGACCAGCTGTCTTTGGCTCGAAATCCGTAATTGATGTTTTAAATAAGATCATACTTTATTTTATATCATACTACAAATTAATTCAAGGTATCTAAATGAATCCACTTAGCCCAACAGTTGAAGAAGGAACATTTGGCGAGCTGTTAGTAATATTGAGATTATTAGAATATCACGTTCAAGCATTTTTTCCTCTTAAAGATTCTGGAAATGATTTTATAGCGATTAAAGATAATAGGATGAGAGCGAAACAGGTCAAGTCTTCCATAATAGAAAAATGGGAAGCACCAGACGAAAACAAAAAGTATGAAATTTAGCTTTAGTTTCTCTTGAGGGTGGAGATGAGACTCATCTCTCTTTGGACAAGTCAAAAATTTTCTTGTTGTCAAAAAAAGAAGTTGGTGACAAAAAGTCTTTTAGTAGTAAAGGGAGATTAGAACAATTCTCGTTAAATGGTGAGAGAATAAAAGAATTATTTTCATAGATCTAAACGATCAATATTTTGATCTGTACCAGGCATATTTTTCATACTTTTCTTCATAAATCTCTGATCTCATAAAAATAGCTTTGACCAATTGTGCAGAACTATTCAATGAACAATCTTTACAATAGTACCAGACATGAAATAACATTGGATCATCAAAAAGATATTTTCATTTCTTATAATAAGGCTGATGAGGAATGGGCAGAACGGTTAGTCAAGAGAATTGAGGAAGAATCAACAAATGGAAGACAATTGGAAACATGGTTTGCACCTTGGGATATACAAGAAGGAGATAACATTGTACTAAAAATAGAAGAAGGATTAGCAAAATCACGTTTTATAGGAATAGTAATGTCACCAGACTGGAATAATTCTTCCTGGACTACTTTAGAACGAACTATAGCAATTCATGATGATCCAACTAATTTGAGAGGAAGAATACTTCCAATGTTATTAAGAAATTGCAGAATTCCATTATCGTTGGGCGTCTTGAAATGGTATGACTTTAGGACAGAAAGTAATTTTGAGAGAGAGGTTAAGAAATTAATATCTAGATTAAAAGGAGAATCATTAAGACATAAAATCTCAAAGGATGCAGGATCGCCAGCAGGAACAGCTTCTACATTATCTTTTGAACCTGATACACAACATGAAAAGTT
>JBGPGB010000252.1:0-3418 GCA_041483595.1 Nitrosotalea sp. | reverse complement strand
GTTTTGTGAGTCTAATGATGACCCTACCGCTACTCGCTAAATGCAATACTTCGCCTACCTCCTGCAATTGCAATCTAGACAAAATACTGTTATCAATAGAGTTCTGTCAAATTTACTTTAGCTGCAAGCTATGAACACTGTTTACTTGGACTGTTTGGCTCTTCTTGAAACTAGTTTTTCAGAAATTACAGAAATTGTCTTGGATTTTGGTTGGGCCTTTACAAGTGTGATATAGCCAGACCTTACAAAAGGTCTTCTTGGAAATCTAACTTGATCATTTGTCTCGGTGGGCTGTAATCCTGCCGCCTTGGCAGCCGACACCAATTCATTTAATGATGGGTCGAAAACACTTTTTTCACGAGAGACTCGCCTGCCCATTTTCTTTGTAATATTTTTATTGAAATAATCCAACCAGACTACGATATGTTCGTAATCTTTCATCTCATCACTTTATCAAGATTGCATTTACTGTGCCATCTTGACCAGGTCTAGAAATTACTTTACACTGACCTGCTTCAGTTTCTAATATTGCGCCCTTAGAAATGACTCCACGTCTTTCATAGTCCTTGTTTGACGGATTCTTTAACACCTTGAGAATTTTTAGTTTCTTAACCTTAGAACCGGGAACTGCCAAATTGACAACATTTGTGGTCTTGAGGGATGTCTTCTGGTTTCCTCCTCGTGTCTTACGTGAAATAGTGACCTGCTCTCCTCGTATTGCTTCAACGGAATATCTATCAATTTCATATTTTCGTCTTGACCTGAGAGGATATCTTCTACCACCCGTAATCTTGCTTGTTGCAAGATTTTCTACAGATTTCTTCATGTTGATTCGATAAAGTAACTCTAATTTATACCATTTACAGTATGAGGCAATATTTTCTGTTAGGTTACTGACTTGTTTGACTCAAGGGTTCGGTAGGTACTTGAGGTTGTTGCTTGACTACATCTGAACTCTGACTTCTTACTTTGGCAAAAAGTTTTTGCTTGAGAAGATCCTTGTCCCCCTGAATGCCGAAATATTTCTGAAATTTTTCCGTGGTGTTGTAAATCTTGAGCCTTCCAACATTTTGGTGCTCGATATAGTCTAACTGCTGTAATAGTTTTAGATGCATGTATACACCTGATCCTCTCACTTCAACTAGTCTTTTTGAAGAGACAGGCTGCATGTATGCAATATATGATAATGTCTTAAGTGTGGCTGTAGGCAAAAGTGGCTTTGATGCATATTTTCGAATTACTGTGTTAAACTCTGGTTTTAGTTGAAAGACATAGGAACCATCAGGCAAATCTGATACCTCTATTGCTTTAAAGACTGATTTTGTCTTTTTTACAAGATTTGCCATCAAGGCCAAGGTCTTTGTTCTAGATTCTGTCCCTGAAGCCTTTATCAATTCTTCCATGGTAAGAGGTCTCCCTGCTGAATACAATGCAGCTTCTAGTCTTGCCATGGCGTCGTCATCTTCTATCTTTCCCATCTAGAATAAGGTAGATTGGAGCATACTTAAATGAAATTCCTACTTACTGTTGATCTGGTTGTAAATTTCTATATATGAAAAATAGTTCACTTTGCATTTCTTGTAGGGTATCATTTCAGATCGAAAGGGAAATTGAATCATAAGTTGTGATACATCACCATGAGATTTCTTAATATCCAAATAGGTACATTCTAGTCAAATTAAACAGTCTATTGAATTAGGCTTAGGATCATTGTAAGATCTTGTTTTGGGTATGAGCTCCATTTTGATGGAGTATAATAACTGAGGTATGAACCTCCGCCATCAAATGTGCCACTCTGGTCTGTCATAATCGCGAGTTGATTTGATCCATCTCCACCCGTATACTTTACACCAATTCTATCTCCTGGCTGGATTATGTATGGCGGATCTTCAGCGCCAAGGGTAGCGTTGTAAGGACTGTATGTCGATTTTATAGTTGATGCGTCAAGTTTTCCAATTAATTTCTTTATAGAAAGGTCTGACTTGAAAACTCCAAGATATAATGTTCCTGTAGGAGATCCAGTTCGTTTTAGCGTAACTGTAATGCTGTTAATAGTCTTGTTTACAAGTATCGAATTAGAGGTTACGTTTTCTGTTTGAAGTGGTCGACCTGAATATAGTGAAAGACCAAAATCTCCTGCCTTTATCTTGTTGTCATTCATCACAACTGGGGGAGGTGGAGGGGGGAAATTGACTATACCGTAGCAGACAGACCCAGGTTGAATAATTGGTGTAGTGTCGGTTCCAATTAGGTTTAATGCCTGGGCATGAGTGAGAACAAGAAGGTTTCCAGTATCATTTTGTTGTTTCACATATGACATGACTTGTGTGAAAAGTTCTGGTGTTGTATCCCATGTTCCATTTGCATAATCTATTCCATGAAAGTGTATGTCAACCCACAGTTTGTTGGCTACCGCGTAATCTATCAGCTTTTTTGCAGCTGTCAAGTTCTGTATTGCATCACCTGCTCCGATACCCCATGTTGGAATGTCGTAAATTCCTAGATCATGCTTTGAGGCAATTACACTTTGAGGGGTATTGTATATAATATTGTAACCCACTTGTGGAGGTGAATTTTGTAAAAGTACCGTGTAATTGTAATTAGGAACTATCAAAGGAAAGTTTTGAGTGGTTACATACAAGAATGGTGGAATCATTCCATATATTTTGAATCCCATTTTCCAAAGATCTATCTTTGATTGTACTGTTTCATAACAAATGGAGGATGTTGGTGTATCTGGTGTGATTTGGAGATGTGTTTCAGAATGTCCAACAATTTCAAAGCCTTTGCTCTGCAAGTCTAGTAATTGCTGTTGGGTCATGTAACCAGTGTGACCTACCCTTTGGGCTATCACTGCAATTGACCCTTTCATATTAGACATGTTTGCATTTATCGCGCTATATTGATTAGTAAATCCATGTTCAAAGTCGATTGAAACAACTGCCTTTGTACCGTCATAATGAGGCAATATTGGTTTAGTTACTGGAATAATTGTATAGTTACTGGTAACAATAGGACTGATATTTCCTATGCTATCTTGTGCAAAGAACTTGAGTGTAGAGTTGAAGCCAATTGGGATTCCTGTAATTGGACTAGGACCGTGGTTAGGACTTGATGTTGTTGGTTGCGAACCATCAGTTGTATAGTATATGGTAGCTGGTTTCGAAGTAGTAATAGCAGTAAGAGTAACTATTTGTGTAGAGTTGTATGTACCTGCTGCTGGTAATGCAGATACTGTAGGTGGTAGAATAATTGTATATGTACTGGTAACAATAGGACTGATATTTCCATAACTATCCTTTGCAAAGACCTTGAGTGTTGTGGTATATTTTACTTGGATTCCTGTAATTGGACTAGGACCGTGGTTAGGACTTGATGTTGTTGGTTGCGAACCATCAGTTGTATAGTATATGGTAGC
>JBGPGB010000251.1:0-3429 GCA_041483595.1 Nitrosotalea sp. | reverse complement strand
TACCCCTCTTGGACATAGAATCGGTAGAATCCTATCGGTCTTTCTCTCAGAGGCATTAAGTTTTGAGGATGCACAGAGAAGGAATCCAAAGAGAGAATACCCAAAGACGGTTGCTGAATGTATTGATGATGACATGAAATATCGTCCAGGCGTTTATACAGCAATGAAAACCTTCCGCAAGTCAAAACCGTGGGAAGGCAATCTAAAGGAAATGCAAGATAAGATTTTGGTTCTTAATGAAGAATTGGCCAAAATCTACGAAATAGCTACGCCAAAAGTTATTTTCGTTGATGAATTTCCTGCCGGTCCTTGCTGCATCCCTGGAAGCAAACCAGCAGTAATCTTTTTGGAACCGATTAAGTCAACTGGCAAATATTCTGTTGTAGCATTCCTTCACGAATTTGGACATACTCTTGGTAAGGGCGAGAAGGAAACTTGCAGATGGTCACTTAATCTCTTTAAGAGAATTTTTCCCAAGCAATACGAAAAGTTGAAACCAGGGGAAGGCGAACATGATGGGCATATTTTGTATCGCCCAAAAGAAGAGGTAACTAAAAATGAAGTCAGTCCTGGTTGATGGGTATGGCAACAAAGGTTTAGAAAACGGCGATTGCCCACCCAGAAGCATAGAAATACCATCTCATCTACAAAGCAAAGTAGATGAGATTTGGTTTGATCCATCTATGAGTCTTCAAAAGAAGCACGAGGAAGTTTGTCTTCTTTTGAGAATAAATAGATTCTTTCCAGACACTTCATACAAATCTTACGCTGTATGTGCAACCAAATTATCATTTTTCAGCGAAACTAAAAAAGTTGGTAGTTGCGGTGGATGGTATGAATGCGCATATTGCCATTTGTACATTTCGATTAAACCACCAGGAAATGCCTGTCCACAATGCAAGCGAAGCGGTTTAACAAATTATGATAAAAAACCCGAACCTTTAGAAGTTGATTGGGGTAAGTATTACGTTGGCATGGAGGATAAAGATCGTATGCCTTATCTATCAGAATATAAAAGTAATTGGTTTAAGGAGTCAGGACATTGACATTGACTTTTCTTTTCAAATGTGGTAGAATCAAGGAATGAATACTCCAACTTCCACTTGGTCTGACTTCGCCATTCACGGCATCAACGCATTCAATAGCCAAAAGGCTACGAATGCGTTGAGTATTGCTATTCACCAACACTGTGTTGCCGCCAAGGTGAAGACACGTAAATACAACGGACTGCCATATATCATTCATCCGATTCGTGTTGCCCTTATGACAGCAGCGCATGAGGATTGTATGCCTTTCTGGATTTACGGAGCAGTGAATCACGATACATGGGAAGATACTGTTTATACAGATGACGAAAGGGTATCTCTAAAGAATCGCATCATCACAGGAGTTGATGAGGAAACTTTTAATTTAGTCATAGAGCTTACAAACGTCAAACATCCAGGTGTTAATCGCAAAGAGCGAAAGAAGCTGGATTGGGAGAGATTGTCTAAAGTCAGTCGCCCAGCAAAGATCATCAAGATGTTTGATCGTATAGACAATCTTCGTGAGATGGTTGATGCGCCGAATGACTTCAAAAAACTTTATCTGTTTGAAAGCAGAGGTTTGATTGAAGTCATCAAGGATGCTGATTATCGTCTCGCTAACACACTGAAAGAAACAATCGAAGACCTTGAGAGAACGGTGATGTAATGTGGAATGAACTTATTGGCAAGACAATTGTAGGCTACCGTGGCTATAGAATGAAGAACAGCCAAGCGGTAGACATAATGTTTATTTTGTTTAGTGACAAGGAAACCATCCTTGAACTTCGTGAACAGGATCAGTACGATTATCACGATTGCAATAATTCTGCAAGAGTGTTAAACTTGTCAAAGAACGAAAGATTGTGGGCTGAAATGTTCAACAAAGAAGGTATTTTTGATGAATCTACAAAATTAGGATATTCTCCATTTTAGAAAGAAAGTATGAACGACAGAAAGTTATTTTTTATTGTTTTGTTTGCTTGTATAATATTTTATTTAGTTGTAGGCTATGCTTTAGCTGATGATAGGGCAAGGCAGCTTGGCGGTTTATTTGTTTGTGGTTGTCCTTGTTGCTTTTGAGGTTGTAATGAAAACTCACTACGAAACCCTTAGCGTCTCAAAAATTGCTTCTGATGGCGAAATCAAAAGTGCTTGGCGTAAGAAAATGCAACTTCTTGTGCCGGATAAAACCATTGGCGATAAAAAAGCAGAAGCAGAGTTTCAAGCAGTTCAAGAAGCATATAAGGTTTTGAGCAATAAGGACAAAAGAAAAGAATACGATGAATTTCTAAAGCATGGTGGGCAAGTAATAAGAAAGCCACAAATTGTAAGAGAAGTTGCGCCAAGTGGAATAAGATCACCACTTCCAAATGATGTTATTGATGCCAGTCGCATTATTGACACAAGCAACATGCCAAAAGGTAAACCTTTTAGGATTTTCTAATGAAGAAGATAGTTTTGATTCGAGGTCTTCCTGGTAGTGGCAAAAGTTCGTATGCGCAAAAACTTAAAGAAAAAGGCGCATTGATTTTTAATAACGATGAATTGCTTACGGCAAATGGCATCTATAAATGGGATGCAGAACTTGCTTTGATGGCGCACTTTTTGAATCAAAAAAGAGTTTGCCAAGCGATGAGAGAAGGCAAGGAATTTATAGTTGTAGATAATACAAATATACTTCCATATCACATGGCCCCATACATTAGACTGGCCCATCATTACAAATACGAATATGAGTTGTTTGAAATGGATACACCTTGGGCATTGGACATTGAAGAGTTGGAAAAGAAAAACACTCACGATGTTCCTTTAAGTGTTTTAGATGAAATGAGAAAGCAATATTTAGACGTGCCAAGAGAAACTATGGAGTGTTTGTTTAGATTTGAAACAGCAATGGACCCAGAGGTTAGTTTAAGACTGGCGCAATGCGAAATCGAAAAGGGTAGATACGCAACAGCCGATGAAGCCATTATTGATTATGAAGATTGGAAAAGAATAGGTGGTTATTCGCCTGACGGTGGTGATGATACTTGCAATAGTATCAATAATAAATTAGAAAGTTGGAGAATAGACAAAGGCATCTGTTGCGGACAGTGACCTATGATTTTTTCAACCTTGAATGAATGCAAAAAACACGAACCGGCGTTTTGTTATTGGTGTAATAACAAAGTTGCAGAGTATGGATGCGCCAAGAAAAATAGGAACAAAACCACAATACGCACTATAGATCACTTGAATCCAAAAGGATGGCTTAGGAAGCAGGGCATTGTTCTTTATTGCATCAATCCTTCTAAAAATAATCTTGTTATCGCTTGTGAGGCGTGTAATCACGAAAGAGGCAGAGTATTAGACGAGCAAAACAAGAAAGTTACTATTGAAGTGATTGAAAAATGGAACAAGATTC
>JBGPGB010000250.1:0-3452 GCA_041483595.1 Nitrosotalea sp. | reverse complement strand
GATATGACTTCATTGTTTATAACTGGTGCAATGACTAATGCATTTTGGATGGTACCAACACTTGGAGGAATTGCAGGAGCTGCAATTGCATTATTCAAAGTAAAAAGAAAACGAGAGTAGACTAAATCTCATTTTTCATAAAATAATTCAAAGAAATAGGTAATTAATCAATCATTTGCCCTTCATTGAGATTTTATCTTATGCATTTGAATCATCATTTAACAGTCCATGTAAATAGGATCAATGAAATGAAGAAAAATATCAATTTGCTACTATAGAGTGATATAGACCATTAGTCAGCGAACTTGCCATTCTAGTTAGAATACCATATAAAGATCCTGCGCTAAAGCCGCTGTTTCCACTCTGGATATCCCATAGTTAGTGCTGTACGAGGTTGTTGCGGCTTGATATAATACAGTATTAGTTTTATCATTACAAAAGACAAGAGTTTCACCAGTCACAAAAATCTTCATCTGTTTACGATTTCTTTGCAATCTAAATTCTTTACAATATATCACATGTATTTTTTCTCAAGTTTTTGCCATTAGGTAAAATCATAATAATTTATCTACCCATCAAGATACAAATTCATCGAGGAAAAATTGTCACTAGAAAATTTACCACGAAAAAACCTTGTTTTATGGGCAATTTTTTTGGGAGCACTTGGTGCCGCACTCATTGCGGCAACAACGTCTGTTTTTCCCAATCTCATAATGCGAACACTGGGCAGTACTCCAGACTTTTTTGGCATAAATCCTTTTGAGATAGGAATAATGGCAGTTCCCCTAGTACTAACAAGTTTTATCCTACTTGGAATAGGAATCTTATATTTCAGGGGTAGACTACCTCTCAAAATTTTAAACTCGTTCAAGTTCATTTCAAATTTTGAGATATCCTCAAGGTTAGCTATAATAATAATTGTTCTTTTGATTGGAGGATTTATCGCTTTTACTGTGAACCAGTTGTCAACAGAAGAGCCATTTCCTGATTATTACAATGTGACCAAACCTTCACTAGCAAAATGGACGATATCGAGCATAACAAAAGGATTTGACATTCATGTAGAATATTTGCTCAATACTACTTCAATGAAAGTTTTTGGCAACTATAAGATAATTCCGTACCTTGCCAGCATTTCATTACTAGTTTTAACTTATTTTTTTACAAAGCTGATAACAAAAAGTAGATTTGCAGGGATTGCCGCAATGGCCATTTTACTGCAAAGTTCAATTTTTCTCATTTATCATTCCAGTGTAGCATATGACAATTATTGGATATTTTTTTATCTATTATCTTTGTATGCGATATACAAATTTTGGCCCCTCTCGCCGATATCTTTTATTGCATCCATATTTACAAAGCCTCTCACCATAGTTTTTCTCCCCTTTACTTTATTTTTCATCTATAGGGCAGGAATTTCAAAAAGGAGGAAGATACTTACTGCAGGTTCATACATTTTTGTAATAATAATGGGCACATATGGAGCCCTTGCATGGAAGGCAGCAACCAGCCTGAGTGCTATCAATACAAATGGTTTTTGGAGCGCATTTAATGCATTTACTTATCAATTAAGATTCGATCCAGTGGTTGTAATATTTTTACTGCCAGTGACAGTGATGTTGTTTTTGACAGCAAGGAGAGGTGCATACCACGCCGATTCCATTTTACTAATCTTGATGAGCACGGTTTTACTCCAGCCCCTTGCATCTGCTTTTACAGTAGCTTCAAGTGAACCATACAGGTTCATGCCATTGATAGTCTTTTTTGCAATCAGTGTAGGGATGTTACTTTCAAAGAATTACAAGTTACAAAATTCCTTACTAAATGAAGACCCAAAACAAGAGTGATGTAGGCAGTCTAGAGTTCTATTGCGGGATTCGTTTGTGCCTATTTTATTTGCTTGCTGTTAATCTGGATATTTCATTAAATCTATTGATTGACAAGGAGTAAAAAATGAAATCCCCATTTATCACAAAAGCTGAATTTTTAATCTCTAAGATTATCCGTCTAAAGATTTTAAGATATAAAGTTGAAAAATGATGCTAGATTTGATTTCCAAAGTTTCGGTCAATCAAAAAATTGTAAACAGAGTATCTTGATATGATTTTTATTTACCCTCTTGTTTGGCTTAGGATACCTTGATTCCTAACTTGCCAAGGCTTGCTGCATGTCCACTATCCCCTCCATAAGTTCCAGTTATTGTCACTGAACCTGCTATTGATCCGGTGTACGTAACAGAACATGTGCTTACACTAGGACTAGCCTTGTATGATACCAATGTGCATGAACTTGAACTGAATATTCCTCCTTTACCGCCATCACTCCATGTGACTGGACCAGTTGGGAGAGTCTTTGTACCAGTACCAGAGTCAGAAACTTTGGCTGTAAATGTTGCATGTTTCCCAATAGTTGCTTTCGCTGGACCTGTAACGGCAGTAGTGGTAGGTGAAGTTACTTTCAATGGTGTTATGCCAGAGCTTGTTACATGGGAACTATCCCCTCCATAAGTTCCATTTATTGTCACTGGACCAATTGTTGATTGAGTGTATGTAACATAGCATATGCTTACACTAGAACTGCCCTTGAATGATGCCAATGTGCATGAAGTGGAATTAAATATTCCCCCTTTACCGCCATCACTCCATGTGACTGTACCAGCTGGGAGAATCGCTGTACCAAGACCCGGGTCATTAACTTTGGCACTAAATGTTATGGCTTTTCCCATAGCTGTTGTTGCAGGGTTTGGAGTAACAGTAGTACTAGTGGTACGCAAAGTTACTGACAATGATGTTATGCCAGAGCTTGTTACATGGGAACTATCCCCTCCATAAGTTCCATTTATTGTCACCAAACCAACTGTTGATTGGGTGTATGTAACATAGCATAGACTTTCACTAGTAGAAAAGATTGCCAAGGTGCATGAAGTGGAATTGAATATTCCCCCCTTACCGCCATCACTCCATGTGACTGTGCCAGTTGGGAGAACTGTCGTACCAAGACCTGGATCATTAACTTTGGCGCTAAATGTTATGACTCTTCCAATAGTTGTTGTTGCAGGGTTGGGTGTAACAGTAGTACTAGTGGTACGCAAAGTTACTGTCAATGGTGTTGTGCCAGAGCTTGTTACATGGGCACTATCCCCTCCATAAGTTCCATTTATTGTCACTGGGCTAACTGTTGAGGGAGTGTATGAAATGGCACATGTGCTTTCACTAGTAGAAAGGATAGCCAATGTACATGAAGTGGAATTGAATATTCCTCCTTTACCGCCATCACTCCATGTGACTGTACCATTGGGAATATTCTTTGCAAGAGTATGATCAGCAACTTTGGCGTGAAATGTCATGGCTTTTCCAAGAGTTGCTGTTGCAGGGTTTGGAGTAATGGTAGTTGTAGTTGGATGCAAAGAAATTGCTTTTACATCTTGGGAAGAAAAAGATGGAGCTGAGAAT
>JBGPGB010000249.1:0-3461 GCA_041483595.1 Nitrosotalea sp. | reverse complement strand
TTTATCTATATACAATATAATGTATTGAAAGAAGGTTAAAAAATGGCACAAACTAAAGATACCGGCACTGGCACAATGAAAAACATGCACGCTATGATGATGAAGCACATGATGGGCGGCGGTCCAGGCATGGGTATGGGCAAAATGAAGATGAAGATGAAAAAGAAGATGAAAAAGAAAAAGCCTAAGATGATGATGTCTAAGATGGCTAAGATGATGATGGGCAATATGATGGGCATGATGATGATGCCAAAGTCTAAGTCTAAGATGCCAAAATCTAAGTCTAAGTCTAAGTCTAAGTCTAAGATGCCAAAATCTAAGTCTAAGTCGGGAGGACCAGGACCAGGACCAGGAGGACCAGGACCAGGACCAGGACCAGGAGGCGGTCCACAGTCTAAACCACAATCAAAATCTCATCCAAGATCAAAATCTCATAATAGAGAATTTGCTCTAGTACGTGGTTCTATGGGAAATTGCGGATGTATTTTGGAAAGTAATGCCGGTTCACAAATCGAAGTGCTTGGTATCTTCCAAACATTACAAGAATGTAATGCAGAGAAAAATGGCCCATTGTGCAATAAACAAATGGGTAAGATTCCAACAACGCTAACACTAACAGCAGATAAGCAAAAACTTGGACCAAAAGATGTTGTCACGTTCCAAGCAAGAGTACAAGCAAGTGGCAAAGCGCCTCCTGGTACACCAAGTCCAACTGGTAGTGTTTTAGTTTTCGATAGAAGTGCTGATGGAAAACAAATTGGTTTTGGAAACATCACAAATGGAAGAGGTTCAGTAATAGTAGATGCTTCCGAACTTGTTCCAGGCCCAAATAATTGCTTTGCACGTTATACTGGTGATACTCACTATGGCCCAAGCCAAGGACTAAAAGCAGGCTTATTTAAGAATAACAGAAATATTATCGTTGTTCTAGAAAGCAGTAGCTCTAGTTCTTCAAGCAGTAGTAGTAGTAGCAAGAGCAGTAGTAGCAGCAGCAGTAAGAGCAGTAGTAGCAGCAGTAAGAGCAGTAGTAGCAAGAGCAGTAGTTCTGCACAAAGCAGCAGTAGTTCTGCACAATCATCCCAAGCTGGTTCTGGGTCTGCTGGTGGGTCTGCTGGATCATCGGCAACAGGAAGTTTGAGATTGAATCAAGAAAGATTCAAAGAACTAAATGAAGGAAACACAAATTGTGATTCATTGAAGAGAAAGGTTGAAAATCTACTAAGTAGAATTTCACACTTGGAATCTATAGGAAATTCTGAGAATATAGACTGGAGTAAGAAACTTCATGCGATTCTAACAGCGAAGTTCAAGAAGCTATGCTAATGCAAAAGGGCAACCAAATGGTTGCCCTTTTTATTTTCTTGGCCGAACTCGTCTTACTGCTTTATCTTCAATGGTACTTAACCAGTTTTGGTAATCTCCAAGAAACTTACCACTTCCATCATAAACATTAAATAAGATAGTTCTGGGGCCAATCGTATTCCTATTAATTTTTAGGACATGCCAAATATGTCCTCCTAACATCTGGTAATAGCCACCTTCAACAACTTTCATGTTATGCCTACTTTTTCAATTTATCGTAACATGCTTTGAGTTTTTGGCCTGTTGATTTATAGTCACCATCAAATTCTATTTGAAACAATTCTTCCCACTTATCATCAAATAACTCGTCTTGTTTTTTGACTGGAAGAGTAATTCCAAATTTAGTATATACGGTACTCATAGTAGTTTGAGTGTTGGCATTGCCATCTTTCATTTTGCCACATAGATTAGTTCCAAATTCATAAAAATACTTTGGAATTACGGCCCATGCAAGGTCTAATCTTGGAGAAACCTTACCAACAAATCCATACATTGACATTGAAGCTGCACAAACGTTAGTGAAGCTATGACCTGTCAAGGTAACATACTTGCCAGTAACCCAATGCAATATCCTGTAAAAACTTATATCTGGTCTAAGCTCTATTAAGCGACAAGCCTCATACGGCAATGGCGCTAAACTATCCGCCCATCTATAACAACACAAACCAGTATAAATTCTGTGCTTACAATCACCAGCACCATTTACAAGCAAGCAATTGTTATCGTTTTTGATGTATGGAACAGTTGTGTGTGGAGAAAGTCCAAAGGCAGTACAGAACTTTGCCCACAGGAAAAAATCATCTGCGGGAAGTAGACTTTTGCCTTGTGGTTTGCAATCAAAAGTGTGTTGTGTAAGACTGCCCATGTGTCCAGAATAACAAGCAGCATTAGCTATATTGGCCTTTGCTTGGCTCTTGTTATTAGTTGCCGTGTAACAAACATAATCACTTCCACGAGCAACTATACTCTTGGGAATCTTGATGTTATACCAAGCCATACTAATTTCTCATTGCTAATGATAAGATTTCCATATCCTCCCGCATATCTTTTTTTGCGGCAGGATTACGCAACAAAAACGCCGGATGAAATAAACATATTAATTTTCTGCCGTTATAATCAAACCATTTACCTCTAGCTTTGCCTATAGGCAAACCAATAAAAAACATTGAAGCACTACTACCCAAACAAGCAATAATCTTTGGATTTATTACTTCAATTTGTTTTTGCAAATAACCTGCACAATTAGCCACTTCTTCCTTTTCTGGCAGTCTGTTATTTGGCGGGCGACACTTTACTATATTTGCAATATAAATTTCTTCTCTCTTAAATCCATGCGATTCTAATATCACAGTTAAAAGTTTGCCTGATCTACCCACAAACGGCTTGCCTTGTAAATCTTCATCCGCACCTGGACCCTCACCTACAAGCATTAGCTTTGAATTTATGTTGCCGTCACCAAAAACAGTTTTGTTTCTGGTTGCACACAAGGCTGCACACTTCGAGCAAGACTCAACCTCATTTTGGAGGCTGGATAATATCCTTGTTTTCTCTTTAATTATCTCTAAATGTATAGTCATCTTATTATCTTATTATGTGGTAGTTACCCGATTACGAAGCCTGATTAAAGCAATAACTTATCGAATAAGCGGTTCACTCATCACTGGCATTATAACATATTTTGCCACTGATAAAATAGAAGTTGCTTTGGGCGTAGGTTTTTTTGATATTTTCCTAAAAATTATTTTTTATTATCTACATGAAAGATTTTGGGACGGAATCCAATGGGGTAGAAATTAAGGAAGTCTAAATGGTGGATTCCAACCGGGTAATGGCAAAAAAAGCATAGCTGCCAATATAACTACGATTCTTTTGATGAGATGTTTCATTTTCTATCCTGTCGTATTCTTCAAGTTTTCTTTTCTTCCATGTTTCCCATCTATACATCCTTCTATCCATTAACGTAATCTCTTCGGATTTACGATTGAGTGATTTAACTATTGAAATAGTTATAAATGTTAGCACTATAAGCACATTAACTGCACACGCCAAAAAACAAACCAATAATGCAAATAGCTCTTCCATGCTTTAATCAACCAGAT
>JBGPGB010000248.1:0-3513 GCA_041483595.1 Nitrosotalea sp. | reverse complement strand
CAGGCGCAGTAAAAAGTCCAGCACTTGCACCCGGACTAAAAACTGGAATAGGGTTATCTGAGTCTTGACAAAAAGCTGGTGACGAATAAGTAAAAGTAGCCGAAGGGGTGGTATTGCTAATAGTCATTGTAATAGCACTTACATTTGGTTCAGGGCCATTTGTTGTATAAGTAAGATTATAAGCACCTAACGCACTAGTTGCTAAATTAATAGTGCCTGTTGTCGGATTTAATGATAAACCGATAGGAGTAGAATCAAAAGCTCCTCCTGGTAATCCTGTAATTGTTGGTGTTTGATTGCTGCCGGATTGACAATAAGTTCCAGACGAATAAAAAAATGATGCATCATCTAAACCTATATGATAGCCCACGCCAGATACTACACCTTGACCAATAGCACTACCAATGGAATAAGTTATATAAGTATTTGAATCTGCACCGGCTGTTTTGGCAGATGTGCTAATGTCTAATCTTGTCTCAGCAGGAAATGCAGGCAAATAATGATTGACAAGTCTTTGTAAGCTCCATCTGGATTGATTCATCAATCCTTTGTGTATTCTTGTAGGCATATGTTATTTATACTTTTTTCATAGTTTTAGTGTTGCCCGGAAGTGGATCGCCGCCGTAAGTTGGAAAGGCTGATGTTGGATTGTCCACACGTCTCATGGGATTGTTCATGTCTCTTTTTCTTTTAATGCTACCATCTCCTAATCCTGCGTTTACAAGATGCGGTTGCCTGGCTTGATCTACTGTGCCTGGAATCGGCATTATTTCTGCCTCTTGCATTTTCATCCATTTTGAAAAATTATTAAACATGATTTATATATTCATTTCGGTATATATTGTATGAACCTGATGACAATAGATGAAGTTAAATATTGTGATTCTAATAACGACACTATATGGATAGCTACAAATCTAAAAAACATGTTACACTTAGACGGTCAAAAGTTTATCAGTCAAGTATTATTTAATGGACTTGCTATACCTTCTAATTATTACATCGGCTTAGATAATAGAACTACTGTCAATGTTGGTGATATACTAGCAAGTATAGTGAGTGAACCTTCTACAAATGGATATAATAGAAAAGCAGTAAATGCCCAATCTGGCTTTACGGTGTCTTACTCTACCAATAAGTGGAGGGCATTATCTGGCAATATAGTGTTTAATGCCACTGGCGGAAGTTGGGGTCCAGTAAAAAACGCATTTTTGACAGCTGGTGGATTTTTAATCTCTACAATAGTTTTACCTATAGAAACAACATTAACAAATGGTCAATACTTTTCATTCAGGATGAGATTTTCTCTAGGAGATTGAAATGGAAATATGGATAGAGTATTTTAAGAGACACGGATTTCCAATAGTAAGACCTTTTGAACCCTTTGAAGATAACTTCATAACGCCACATATTTATATTAGAGAAACACCGCCGCTAGAACATTCTCTATGGTCACAATTTGTGGTTTCTAATAGGCAACTTATTACAACCTATAATCCAAACATAGATTCTTTGATTAGATCGTGGCATAATGGATCGCTGATTCCACATAATGCACCGACAATGAGAGAACAAATATCTTTATTGTTTACTAACGTTCCCGGCTTGGAAACAATGTGGAATAATTACACAAACACAGATAGAGTTCCAGTTGTCCGTAGGAGAAACTAAGTCACGTCCATAAATACATAAAGCCCACGGGAGGTATTATGCTTAACAAGTTATTAGGGATTCTAGGAATATTTTTAATTGCAGTTGCTGGGTTTGCTATAACTCCGCAAGAGGAAATAATTCCTGTCATGCCAACCCATAGAACATCTTTGGTTGTCAATGGGGCAGCACCACAAGAACTTAGAGATGAAAGCGTATACCGTTGGTTGAGTGGGTCTTTTCGTATTGAAAATAAAACTGGCAGAGGGTCAATATTCGGTTCTGGTACAATGTGCTATTATGATCGCCAAACAAATACAGCCTATATAATCTCTTGTGGTCACTTGTTTAATGGTGGTGAAAAAACCATGTTTATAGACACATGGTACAAAAACGGTGTTAAGTTAACAACGCCAGCAAGGTATACAGCAGACGTTATAGGCTATGATGCCAAAGAAGATATTGCATTCTTTAAGTTTACTCCTGATTGGATTCCTAATGAATATTTCCCAATTGCTCCATTAAGTCTAAAAGTAGAAGGTTACTTATGGTCTGCTGGATGTGACGGAGGAAGAGAAGTTGCTGCTTATAAGGTTAAGACTAGTGGAATGGAAGGCAAAGGCTCAGATAGTTTTCTTATAACTCGTGAAAATAGCCCAAGACACGGCAGATCAGGTGGTGGATTAATGACATCAGAAGGTTGGTATGTTGGAATATGTGTTCGCTCTTCCGATCCTTTTAACGGTACAGGTATTGGACTATTCGTTCCTTTAACTAGAATACATGCTTATTGCAATAGCCATAATCTAGGCTTCCTTCTAGGAAGACAACCAGGAAGTAATCGTTTATTTGAGCTTCCAATTATAGATCGCTCAGGCCAACAAGGAAATTATCCAAGAGATTATATTCCTCTTCCATAAAATAAAACATGGATTAATATATAAAGAACTAGGAGATATTAACAATGTATGAATTTGATAAATTTGTTGAAACCAGAGATTACGTCAAGTCCTTCCGTAAAGACGCAGTAACTTTTTTGTCCGAACAGGAGTCAGCTTATCTAGCAACTCTAAGCGATGACGAAGTTAAAGTATTAATTGAGGCGTGGTATAACCCAGCAGATTGGGCTAGAGCCGGAATGAGAGGCGTTGGTCAACTTGGTCGTGGTATTGCCAATATTCCTGCGCATATTCAAGCTGGCTATCATGGTATTGATACTCAAGCTACAGGCGGCGTAAATACTCAAGGTTTCAAAAATCAACTAGCATCAAAACAATATGGTGTTGATCCTGCGGCACATACTGGCAAAAAGGGACTTGACCAAGCTGCATTTGATAAGGCTGTGCAGGATAAGCAAATTTCACAAATGGACCCACAAGCAGCACAACAATATTATCAGCAACAAAAAGCCAATCTTACAAGTCAAAAAGATGTACAAACTGCTAAGAATGATTTTCAAGCAGCACAACAAGCCGGACAACCAAAAGCTCCAGCGCCAGTAGCTAATGTTAAGACAATTATGGCAGGATTGAATAAGATAAAAGGAATGACCCCAGCAATGGCAAAAGCTATTGCAACAGCACTAGGCGGAATGGGCATTAAGTAATAGAACTATTCCATATTTCAAGATCATAAGTGGCCGGGTCTTTTCCGGCCTCATCACATAACCTCAAAAATTCTATCTCTAGAAGTTTATATTTTTTACCAGTAGGCGTTGACTCTGGTGCGTCTATACCTTTATCTCTAAGAAATCTAAGTACGTGACGATCCAAACCAGCAACTCTAGCATTTTTTCTGCTGTGCATTAAAAAACATCTAGCAGTTTTAGGACCAATGCCAGGAATAACCTCAAGGTCATCTAAT
>JBGPGB010000247.1:0-3517 GCA_041483595.1 Nitrosotalea sp. | reverse complement strand
GCCTTTCTTTCTGCCAATTGTTTAGCAAATTCAGGATCGGTAAGAGAACGACGATGCCAAAACTTGCAAACTGACTTGGATTGACCACCAGCAAACGCCACAATGCCGGTTTGATTGTGCATTGTTCCAATCTGCGTACCTTTAGGGTAATTTTTGGCGGTATCAATGTAGAATATCTTTCGATAACCCAACTTGAGAATTAATTCAATTCCCTTCATGCCCTGTTGCATATAACTCTTATCGTTGTTTTGGTAAGGCTTGACTTTACCTTCCAAAAGTTTATTAATTGTTACCATGCAATCATCGCCGGTCTTGTGGACAAATCCAACACGCAACAGTAAGGTATACATGGAGACGAAAACTGGCGCATTTTGCCACATTCCACTGGATTCAATAATCCAACAGCCGTTCTTGTATTTGGCTGGCGGATTTTCAAATTTATACGCAACACTCTTCTTTAGATGTAATTTGGTGCAAAACTGATTTAGGAAATCTATAACGTGAGGAATCTTATCATTGAATCCCTTATCGGAGGAATTGACTACAATAAGACGAAGTTTATCAAGGCTAAGTTTTGGTTGTGTGTCTGGATTATAGGAGAAGCCATAAATGGTTGCCAATCCACCGTGCAGATGGGCCATAATAGCATCTTGAATGAAATCCTTGCAGAATACAAAGTCGTGGCATTGCTCCAAGTTTTCATTGGCTAAAGCGTATTCCAACCCAGAGGAATAAATCTGAGCAATACCGCCTGCTTTTCTTGGAAGCCACTTAACATCCACGACTTCTGCATTTTCTTCTTTCTTTGGCTGGACAGCAGTTGTCTTAGGAGCAAAGAAACTAAAACTCATTGTTTATTCCCACTTTTTGAGTTTTGACAATAGATACTGTATGGAAAGTTTCAAGCAGTACATATTGTCCGAAACGGTCGATCTAAACACCGAACACGAAATTATGAATATGTATTACGATAGACACGGTTTTAAGATATCTGATATTAGTGACGCTACTGGTGTATCCACTGCTGGAATATATCGCATCCTTCAAAAACATTCAATATCACCAAGTAGACGAAAAGCCGATACTAATTACGAAACAATTTATCACTATCACGACTCTGGTTTCACTGTTCGCAAAATATCAGAATTAACTGGTTATTCATTGAGGCAAGTATATAATATTTTGGAAAAACGTCAAGATTCATTTAATAAAAACTGGTACGGTGATTTCTCTGGCCAAATCAGTTAAATCACGATCAAACGATTCCGCAATTTCACTCATGCCCAATGCCATGCAGGAATCTCTCATTTGTTTTGCAAAATCAAGTTCATCTAAATAATATGGATTATCTCTCAACAAGCGAACGATTTCCTTGTGGAGATTACGCTTTTTCATATCTTTATAGTCGCCGTCTACCGTTTCCCAATAAGATTTCTTTTTGCGATTAGTTGCATCTTTCATTAGTTCAACAGCAACAGTCAAGTGATTGGAATCTAGTAAGATTACACCCCTTGTTAGTTTTGTTGCTAAATTCGCTGCTTCTTGGTAATTTCCGGCAGAGTAATGACAAATGCCAACATTTAATTGGCATAGGTTAGCTAATTCTTTTTCGCTATTTTTCTTTAGGTTATACAAATGACTATATGCGGCCCCGGCTTCCATAAATAGCCGTTTGGCGTACTTGAATCGGCATTTACAGAAGGCAGAAATCGCACTGTCATACTTTTGACGTGCATCCATCTACCCCACCCTTTTAGTCATTTATTTTGAAATTGATGCTTCCGGCATTGGCCTCAGTCAAGATGTCCTTTGTCTTGTCTTCGGTCTTAGTTGTCGTAAGATGAAGGCCATTCCTACGTTGCTCAAGCGTATAACTGAGCAAGTTCAAGGCCATGATAACAACTTCTGCCTTGGTGATGTTTAACGTTTTGGACATTTGACCAATAGCGCCATCTTCTTCGTTAATGGCCATCATAAACTTTGCCATGTTTTTCTCTCCTAAAAGGATTCGGTGCAGGACTGAATGATATCAAATTTTTTCATTACGTCAACACCACAAATTTTATTTTCTAAACCATACATATAATGGAGGCAAATATGTTGAAATCAATAAATGAATGGGCAAGAGATAATAATCTTAATTTAGGAACAATTGACGACATTGGATATACGGCAGGATCGGGAGTCGGTAATGTTGATGGATATTCATCTTCAATGGAAGTCCTTTACGACGAAGATCATGTAACCGCACAGGTCAATGATTGGATTCAAAAGTTAATTGGTCTATGCTCCCCAGTACCAAAAGAAGATCGTGCAGAGTTAACTGAGCAGATTGTTAAAGCTATTCGTCAACACTTGCAATAAGGAAGCCATGATTACCTGGAAAGAATATCTTGAACAAAGACAAACTCTTGGGCCAAAAATGATTGCTGCCTTGCATCGAGTAGTTGCGGCATACAAAAAAATGGGCCAAACAATGTTTCTTAGTGATGTTGTTAATTTAGCAAAACATCACCAAGGCTACGCACCTTTCATTTCATGGGCGCAACAAGCCAATTTTACTCACAACCATCCAGTAGACTATATTTTGAACATTTACTCTCAACAATCATAAATTTCTTGATGAACTACTCTCTTAATTCTTTAAGAGGGTACTTCATTGAAAATAGCATACTTTGTAATGGGTCCAGAATCAAGTGGAACCAGAATGTTAACAAAATCATTTTGCGCTTTAGGCATTTATGGCGATTACAAGCACAAGCAACGTATGGATGACAACGACTTCTCTAAAACACCAGATAAGATAGTTGTCCGTAAAAGTTTGCCGCATGGTGATGTTTGGCCTGCAATTGCTGATTTAATTAAAATAATGAAATCAGCAGGATATGAAATAATTGTACCTATTATGATTATTCGTGATAAAGACGCAACAATCAAAAGTCAATTACGTCATGCTCACGCTGCAACCGTTCCAGAAGCAAGAGCTAATATCCAATTTTCAATTGACTTCATGTTTAAACAATTATCAGACGTTGGTTTGTATCCCAAGATAGTATCATATGAACCATTTGTAAAACATGAAAAAGTCAGAGAAGCATTTTATGCCAGCTTAGGATTGTCCATACCAGTAATGTCATTTTATGATGCAAATGAAAAATACAATAATGAACCTGATGAGGAAGGGACTGAATCTGAATAAAGCATTTTTTATTATTGGACCAGAAAGTAGCGGCACAAGAATGATGACCCAAGCATTTATTGCTTTGGGCGCTTATGGTGATGGTGGCCATTCTCAAAAATTAACCAGAGAAGGCTATGGCGGTGGTCATCCAATGATTGCTGTTAGACGTAGCGTGCCTCATGGTATAAAAATGCCTGATATCACACAAGTAATCAGGGAAATAAAAAAACATGATTATCAGATTGTTCCCATTGTCATTGTAAGGGATAAAGACAAGTGTGCCGCTTCTCAAGTGAAAAATGGACATGCCAAAACTTTACAGGAAGCAAAAGACAG
>JBGPGB010000246.1:0-3518 GCA_041483595.1 Nitrosotalea sp. | reverse complement strand
TTCTTACGGTCCTCAGCCGGTTGGAGCGCATCCGCAGCCTCCACTACAATCTTCACCGCCTGTTGGACGTTTGCCAGAAGATGTCATTAGATCAACGTTTTTGATTGCTTTGTCGTTGAATAGAAGTTTAACAGCAACTTCTGGAATATCCACGACAGCGAAAGTGACTTTATTACAACCAATTTCTCTTTCAAAGTAGAAATTAGCTATTTCAAATATTTTTGTGTGCCGACTTATAATTAAACCGGCTTCTTCTTTTGATTTGATGTTATGAAATATTAACTTGCAAGTTATGAAGGTTTCCGTCTTTTCCATTTTCATCTTCTTTATGAGTAAGATTGTGTAGTTCTAATTAAAATTTCCAATTATATTAACTCGACCAACTTGTTCAAGAAGTGACGGTAAAACTTTATTGGTAAAAATTTTATTCGATTTTCTCACATTCCAAGCGGTATAAATACTTCTACCCTTGAACCAATTCCAAGCATTATGTCTATCCCTTGGTATGGCACATTTCCTCTCGAAATTACGAACCATATCCATTTCTATTTCAGTCCAACCGCCATAGAAATATGATAGTAAGGCATAATATTTACCAAGCTGTATGATTTCCATAGAGCAATTGCAATACATACAAAATTGCGACTCTATTCTTCCATTTTCCTTGTCTTCCCCAACGTGAACGCCAGCATGTTTACAGTTAAAACATGTTATGTAATGTTTCGATGTTCTTTTCATTGATGATAGACTCAGCAACTTTTTCAACAAGGGAAGAAAGATTTTTCGCCGTTATTACACCTGTGTTTTTGTCACCTTTTCGCCACGCACTAAAAATATTTTTACCTTTATACCATCTCCATTCGTCAGCAACAGTAATATAACTTCTCACAACGCTTACTTCTTTATCTTCCCAATTTGAATCAAAAACTTTATACTCCGTCCAGAAGCAATCACATTTCCTACAATGGTAACTGAATTTTGCTAAGGTGTTTCCGATCCAACAATAACCAATCTCTCCACAAAACTTACACTTCTTGTCTTTGATAAGATTTCGTATCATATCAGGTTTTTTGGTTGGGCCTTCGACATGGGAAACAACACTTTTTATCTTGGCATTCAGAAGTAGTGATCTAATTATACTTTCTAATCCACATGCAACTACAAAGACCTGATACCCATCATTGCCTGAATACTCTATTTGTAAATGATCGTATTTGTTTACAATACTCCTTGCTTCTTTGATCGTAACTCCACGATGAAAGAAGATTTTCGCTTTGCCGATTTTCTTTACCTTACTCATCTTCTTCCTCGTAACTGTTCTCTTCTTCAAATTCTTTCAAGCGATTTTTAAACGTTATAGTTATTTTACAACCTGGACAGTTAACAGCATCAGGATCGGTTGTATGGTTTACAAAATTGTTATTACCGCTATAGCTAGTGCCACCCACATCAACACTGACTGTACCGCCATAAATGTTAAGGCCGCAAGCAGTTTGATATGTTGTGGCAAGATGAATAGTTTCCACTTAGTTCTCTCCAATTATAAAATCGAGCAGTCACGCAGCCAATTTCGATTGCTTTTGCTCTGTATACTCACTTAAATCTTTAGACTTCTCTTTGAAGTAATCCCACGCCTGTACCAAAACAGGTTCGTTGTCTTTGGTCAGCACAATTCCTCTAGATGCATCCATTCCAAAAACACTCTTCATTTCTTGAACGAAATAGGTGTGCGTGTAAGGCGCTTGTGGATATCCAGCAAGTTTTCCAAAATCCTTAAACTTGGTAGGTAAGGAAGTCTTGAAAATGGACTCATTGTATGGACGTGTATATCCATAACCTTGTGACCAAGTACCGCCAGAAATCAACACAGGCTTTTGACCTGCCAACCTACGAGGATCGGCCTGTGTACTCTTTGTTGCAAGAATTTCTGCTTTGGGATTCCACTTTTTGTTGCCCGAAGCATACACGGAATGATGAGCAAAGCCTGCTAGTCTCATCAAGGAATAAAAGACCGTAGGATCGGTTTCCATGTTTGTAAGGACAAAATAGTTATCCTTACAAATGATTGTATCTTTTGAACCGAAAGCAGACACCCAAGGCGATTCGTCTGAGAAAACAAATTCATAATACGGAGAAGAAGTAAAAACGTTCTTCGTATTAGCTCGATGACAGGCGACGAAAATAATATCACCCTCTGGGAATGCAACGTAAATATCCCTCGGAAAATATGGATTCATAAAGTGCCGAGCGCCGTGGGAATCTCGATATTTCACAAGACCGCCAAGACATGGCATTGAGTGCCGCCAATAGGTAAAATACTCATCATCTCGCTTAACGGTGATTGTATATGTTAAACCTTTTGGTTTGCCCATAAGGAAATCAGTAGCTATAAGAGCTTCTTCCTCTGTTTTCGTGCGAATAAATTCATCATCACGATAAACCGATGGTGATTGGACCGACTTCGGCCAAGACCATTTGACAGTTTCAATCTTGAAGTTGTTTGCCACGATCATTCCTCCAGTTTCAAAAGGTAAACAATTTCATTTTAATAAAAGCAGGTGGGAGAGGAGTTGAACCATCTACTGACAGGTTTTCGATAATGTAGTCATAACAGCATTTATCCTGATTTCTGTCTAACATTTTAGATATAAAACTAATTCAGGATAACAAAGAATCGTATGACAACTTTCCTGTCTGTGCTAACCGTTACACTACCCACCTATGATTTCTATCATATCACAATCTTTATATTTGTCAACCTAACTTTGAATACACCCTTTCATACCAATCCTTACCCCTTTCTTGAGTGGCAAAAGCAACCCAATAAATAACCTCTCCAAGATTTAGACATTTAACAAGTTTTTGTGGCGTTTCCTTTTGCCAAGCAGTAAAAAGTTTCTTGCCCTTGAAGAAAAACCAATCAACATCTGGCTTCATGTTAGCAAGTTCTTTTTCTACTTTATCTATTTCTTCCTTTGTCCAAGAACCGATAAAGTTTCCATACTGTCCACCTACTTCATCTACGGCATCATCCCATGTGTGACCGCAAATTTTGCAACAGTAGACATACGATGTTTTTGGATAACAAAAGCGCCAAACAACTTTATTGGCACATTCTGGACAAGTGATGTTCATAGGTCTTTCCGCAAAGAATCTTCTTTTGGTCCGCTTTCAATCTGCCAACCCTTCCACACCCAAGGACGTTCATGGTAATAAGCATTATAAATTGGAGTGACGGTAGTTTCTTTTTCAACAGCTTTATTCTGAAATCCGGTAAGATAAGGCTTACTGGTTGTTGGTTTGTGGTCAAGATCATTTATCTTAATGCACTCTATAAGAACGCCTAAGATAAAACCAATTGCCATACCAGCAAGCGCTCCCTGCCAACCAAAAACCCCAAAAAACAACCCAAAAAATGCAAACAAGATCGGCAGCATTGCTCTGGTTTTTAACAAATCCCACAAAAACTGCCAACCACAATAAAACAAATACAAAAAGACAAAAACGATTAATGCAGG
>JBGPGB010000245.1:0-3522 GCA_041483595.1 Nitrosotalea sp. | reverse complement strand
GTAATCGATCTCTTTTCCGATTACTACAAAATACAAAACACTATAACCCAAAACAGGTGGTTCAATTTTCAGGGCAAATTTTTCAATTATTTTATTTTTTATCATTTTTAGTATTCTTGATTTTACGGCAACTCCTGAGATACCAATCTCATTACCTATCTGACGATCAGGCTTTCTGCAGTTATTGAGTAAATGTGAGAGAATTTGTAAATCTAATTTGTCCATTACTTATAGTATAACCTCATTAATTGTACTAAAATATACATCTTATATATATAAATGTCTGATATAACGAGATTAAGATAAAAAAACATTAAATATAAGACTTATTGTTGATCGTCTATTGGATTATAGAGCCCAGATAGGTATTAGGTTCATCACTAGGCGTAAAGGTAGCCTAATTGCAGCGAGCCTTGCCGTTGCGATTGCCATTCTAGTAGTTCAAGTAAATTCTGTTATCTTTCAAGGATTGTACGATGCAATAGTTCGTGATCAGATTAACTATCGATTCGGTCATGTCTATATCACAAGGCAAGAAGACTTTATCACAAAATCTGACTTTATGTTGGTGAATTGGCTTGAAAGAATTCCATACGTTCAGGCCGCTGCCCCGAGGATTGATGCTTCTGCTTCAATTAATGCAACAATAAATGGACAGGTAATACGGGATTACGCAGTACCTGTTATAGGTGTAGATCCAGTTCTTGATCGAGAAGCTTCTACAATGGATCAAACTGTTGGAGCTGGTCAATATGTTTCATTTAGAAATTCAGTTGTATTGGGAGCAATTGTAGATAGGGATCTTGGATATCCACAAGTAGGTGACAGTGTTAAACTAAAATTCAAAGATCAATTTGGTAAAGATATTATAAGAAGATTAACAATAGTTGGAATCACTTCTACTGCAGGTTCTGTGGGTCTAGATAATAGTATTATAATGAATATTGATACACTACGTGAAATAATAGCAAGGCCACATGAAACACAATCAATTATTGTCAAACTAAATGATCCATCAAAAGCCAATGATGTTCGAGATCTATTTCTAAGTGCATTTCCATCGACTGCTGATAAATTCAAGGCTCAGACAATAGAAGAATCAGCAGAGACAACTCTCAGTGGTTTTAGATCAGGCATTGCTCTGATAAATCTAGTTGGATATTTTGGCATGATGTCATCTGCATTTGCAGTTGTTACTATCCAGATGATGCAGGTATCAAGCAAGACACGTGATATTGGTGTAATGAGAGCTATTGGAGCAAAAAGAAAAGATGTGCTACTAGTTTTCATATTTCAAGGAATGGTGATTGGTGCAATAGGTGCAGGACTTGGAACTGTTATGGGTATAGGATATACAGCATACGCAAAAGAAACTCACATGACATTTCAGGGAAGCTTGGCCCTAGAGGTCAACTACAATTGGACAAATATAGTACAAACAGACATTATGGCATTTGTACTTGCTATAATTGCATCAATTTATCCAGCATACAAGGCTACAAAACTAGAACCAGTGGAGGCCATGAGAGTTGGCTGATTACGTTTTAGAAGTAAAAAATGTCGATAAGGTATATGGCCAAGGAGATACTGAAGTATACGCCTTACAAAATCTATCATTTAATGTAAAACGGGGAGAATTCATGTTAATTGTTGGAAGCTCAGGTTCTGGAAAATCTACTTTGCTTAACATGATAGGATTACTTGATAGACCAACAAGAGGTAAAGTGATAATTGATGGCGTGGATACATCAAAGCTTAGCGATAATCAACTTTCTTCATTTAGAAATTCAAAACTTGGATTCATATTCCAGTTTTCAAATCTCTTATCAGATCTTACTGTTCTTGAAAACGTAACACTTCCAAGAAAGATCCAAGGTACAACACAAAATGCTGTAGAAGAATCAAAAACATTGCTCCGTACAGTAGGACTGGAAAGTCAGATGCACAAATTTGGAAATCAGATATCTGGTGGACAAGCCCAAAGAGTAGCAATTACAAGAGCCCTGATAAACAAACCAACAGTTGTTCTAGCGGATGAGCCAACAGGAAACTTGGACTCGGTATCAGCCGAGACTACTATACAATTGTTAAAATCCTTGAATCGCAAGTTATACCAGACTTTCATTATAGTAACACATGATCGTCATCAATTTGGTGAGGTAGATAAAGTAGTAACAATAAAAGATGGTAGGATAGTCAAAGAAGAGATGGAGGCAAGCTTGATTTGATTTACAAGACCATTATACTAGCAGCATTGTTACTATTAGGACAAATTGTAATTCCAAGTTATGCCACAACAGGTGAAATTTTATCACCAGGAGTGTCACCATTTGAACATGATTTTGTTGATATTAAATTCCTTGATGCATATTTTGGAACCTCTGGACAAAAAATTGAAGTCGAACCCGGAGACAAGAATGTTCCCCTTACAATTGCATTTTCAAATTCTGGTACCCAAGATATATCTGGGATCAAAGGTCTTCTAAGCTTACCACTTGGATTTTCTGGAGCTAGCTCAAGTAATGGACTAATTCAGGCAGATAATACGCAGTCGGCTTCTACTGGACAATCATCTACGCTTACCTTTTTTGTGAATATTGACAAAACTGTAAACATCCACGATTACTCTGGAACAATCAAGATTACTTACTCCAGAGTACGAGAAAATGGAGAACGTACGATATTTCTTGACTTTAACTTCAAGGTAACAGGAAAAAGTGTGGTTAATCTTAAGGCAGAAAATCCCTTCCTGAAACCTGCCTCAAATAATGATGTGACAATTCAGATCTTAAACTCGGGTACCGCACCCCTAAATGATGTAGATATTGTTATTCAAAAAGCCCAGAATACTGGTACTACAACTGACACCAATAATTTGCAAGGAATTGTAATAGATCAAAATCACTGGAAAGTGGGGAGTGTACAACCTGGTATATCGGATACATTTTCGTTCAGATCTTTTATTCCACAAGGTGTGGCGGGTCAAACTCTTCATGCACCCTTTACAGTAACATACTTTGATGCACAAGGAAACCAAGTCACTACGACAAGAACTGTTGACTTTATTGTGGGAGTGGCAAGCTCAACTTCAATTATCAGGATATCTTCTCCTCCTTATCTATTGACTGGCGTAATGCAAAATTTAACTTTAGGAATCGAAAATATATCTCCATCAAAGATCTCCGACATATCAATAACAGTTAAACCAACCTCTGACAATCTAAAGATACTTCAAGACAACAAGTGGTTCATAAAAGAAATCAACCCTCTTGAGAAAACAGACCTCATAATACCAATATTTGCTGATAAGAGCATTGAAGGAACAGCAGTAAACTATGATGTTGAGATTCAATATACAAAAGAAGGTTCAACTGTAATTGAAAAACAGAACTTTGCAACATATATTCGAGGAGTAATTGATATTTCAGTTCATGACATTAGAGTAGCAGAGATAGCTGGTAAGAAGATGGTAATAGGAGATGTTCTCAATCAAGGAAACGTAAAAGCTGTATTTGGCCAAGT
>JBGPGB010000244.1:0-3539 GCA_041483595.1 Nitrosotalea sp. | reverse complement strand
TGTTTTCTTAGAAATTCGGCTTCTTCTCCACCTCTTCCAAAGATGAAAGGATCACCTCCCTTCAATCGAACAACATTTTTATTTTTTTTCGCATATTTTACCATCATGTCATTTGTTGCATCTTGATGTTTGTAATCATCTCCGACGTCTCTCCCAACATACATTTTTTCAGATTTTTTTGGAATCATGGCAACTATTTTTTTACTTACCAATCTATCATACATGACTACATCTGCAGATTTTATAGCCTCGACAGCTTTTAGAGTAATAAGTTTTGGATCACCTGGACCAGCTCCAACAATGAAAACTTTGCCTGTCATTTACTATTCCATTCCTCTACTTTTTCTCTCCAGTTTTTTGCAATATCTGAAATTCCCTTTTCCCTAAGTTCTGTCGCAATTTGCTTACCAAGATCACTTGCCTGATCCATCTCTGAATCTTTTTCCACCATTATAGATTTGCTCCCATCTACAGAATAGACTATTACTTTTAATTTTAGTCTGTCATCCTCTTTGTGAGCAAATGCCCCAACTGGAAACCTACATCCAGAATCTACAAACATAGAGAGCGATCTTTCTGCTTCAACTGCACTTCGGGTCTCCGGATCTTCGATTTGTTGTAACAATTCAATTAATTGTACACTATCTTTTCTTGACACAATGCCAAGTGCCCCTTGTCCAGGAGAGGGTGGAAATGCATCCAAGGATAGCCTTTGAAATTTAACATCTAGTCCTAATCTGGAGATTCCAGCTTGGGCCAATACCACACCGTCAAATTCGCCTTCATGTACTTTTCTTATCCTTGTTTCAATATTTCCACGAATTGGCTTTACTATCACATCTGGCCTAAGCCTTGTAATCTGAACTGCTCTTCTCAAGCTACTAGTGCCAATAACTGCCCCCTTTTTTATTGTGTCCAACATACTTCCATCGCTTGCTATAAAGACATCATTTACTTCTTCCCTTTTTGGAACACATGCTAATACCAGATCTTCTGGTAGTTCAGCAGGAACGTCTTTCAGACTATGTACAGCAAAATCAACTTTTTTTTCTGCGACCGCTCTATCAATTTCCTTTTCAAATATTCCTTTTTGGTTTATAGTAAAAAGAGGTCGTGCGTCAGTATCACCTTGTGTCTTTATGGTGATTATTTCAAATTCTGTTTGAGGAGATTTATTTTTGATCTCAGATACTACCCAATTTGTCTGAGTAAGTGAAAGCAAGCTACCTCTAGTCCCAATAATATATTTCATCATTTCACCGCTCTTAGTGCCTTTTCATATGCAGAAATTGTTTTTCTGATATCATCTTTTGAGTGTTCATAAGATAGAAAGACCGTTTCAAATTGAGATGGTGCAATGAAAATTCCATTTTTAAGTAACACTTCAAACAATTTTTTGAATTTTATCATATCTGCTTTTTTTGCAGAAGAATAATCTACAACAGGATCATCGGTAAAAAATATCTGAAACATTGATGAAATAGAATTAATCTGATGCGGAATTTTCATATCTAATGCCAAATCATGTATTGCAGAAACTATCTTTGTACAGTTCTTTTCAAGTTTAGGATATAATTTGGGTTGAAGTTTATTCATGGTTTTGATAGAAGAGATTCCAGCAGAAACAGAGATTGGATTTCCTGCATATGTACTGGCTTGATAGACTTTTCCTTCTGGAGACAACATGTCCATAATCTCACTTTTTCCTCCCACCGCTGCAATTGGAAAACCATTTCCTAGTGCTTTTCCAAGTGTAGTAATATCAGGGGTTATGGAAAAATATTTTTGTGCACCACCTAGAGACATCCTAAATCCTGTAACTACTTCGTCAAAAATTAATACAAGATCATTTTCTGACGTGATCTTTCTTATCTCATTTAGAAAATTCTTTTTGGGCAATACTAGGCCCATGTTTGTAAGAACTGGCTCTATTATTACTGCTGCCACGTCTTTTTCTTTTTCTAATAATGATTGTAGTTCTTGAGAATTGTTATACTGTACCACAAGTGTATTTTTTGAAACTTCTTCCAAACTTCCTTCTGAGACTGTCATGCCAATATGTGCAGCACCTGAACCAGCTTTTACCAAAACATAATCATATGCACCGTGATAGCACCCTTCAAATTTTATTATTTTTTTCTTTTTTGTAAATCCCCTTGCTAATCTGATAGCAGTCATGGTAGCTTCACTACCAGTGTTAACTAGACGTATCTTATTCATAGATGGAAAATTTCTAGATATTAATTCGGAAAGCTCTACCTCAATTTCAGTAGGTGCGCAATACAGAGTACCCTTTTCTAGTTGTTTTGTAACGTCAGAAATGATTTCTTTTCGTCTATGTCCCAGGAGTAGTGCGCCGTATGCATTACAGTAATCAATGTAATTTTTTCCATCTACATCCCACATTATGCTACCTTTGGCTTTTTTAACAAAAAACGGATATGGATCATAGTATCGTACAGGGCTGTTTATACCAGATGGAATGATTTTTTTGGCACGTGCAAATAGGCTCTTGGAATTTGCCATTTACCTAGAAAGAGAGCGATTGTAATTATAATCTATATGAAAAATAGGATTTGTTAAAAATTTAGTGAAGTTTCACTTGACAGTTCACAACAGTATCTTTTGCAGGATAGCTAAGATAGCATGTGTTCTGTCCACTCCCGCCTTGAATTATATTGCTTCCATCACCTACAACGACCTTCATATTTCCACTTCCTCCTTTTATGATGTTATTACCATTACCAGCGTAAATTGTGTTTGTTCCATTGCTAGCATATATGATATTAGCACCATTTCCGGCAATTACACAATCACCTGATGGACCTTCATGAATTATGTCATTACCCCCAAGTCCAATTATTAAATTAGGAACCACGGATCCTGTTAGTATCTCGGTGTTATTTGTTCCCATTACCAGATTATAGGAAGAAGATGATTTACCACATGCAAGTATTGTAACGGTTTGATCTAGTGTCTTTTCATTTCCAAACTTGTCTGTTGCAATCCATTGTATGATAGTTTTACCTAAGTGGAATACTCCAGTAGAATTACTAGTTATCTTTGGAGTTGTATCAATTATTCCAGTAGCAAAAGCTTGTCCTATAACTAGAGGAGTTTCAAATGCTGTTGCATCATCTACAACATCTTGAGGAATTGTAAGTTGAGGTGGGGATCTGTCTACAACTTCAACTATGTGTGTTGAATTTGCCTTGTTACCTGCCTCATCTCTTACAGTCCATACTACTGTTGTCTTACCAAGTGGGAATACTGTTGGAGCATTGTTTGTAATTGAAGATACTTCTACACTATCAGTAGCTGTAGCATTACCAATATTCACAGGAGTACCTTCAGAATTTGTAGCATTCACTACAATGTTATGTGGAGGTGTAATCTTTGGAGCAATGGTATCTACTACATCAATTATCTGAGTAGCATTAGATGTGTTACCAGATGTATCTTTGGCAGTCCACAATACAACGGTCTTTCCAAGATGGAATGTCTTTGATGCATTACTTGTGAGTGTAACTGGTTGGATG
>JBGPGB010000243.1:0-3542 GCA_041483595.1 Nitrosotalea sp. | reverse complement strand
TCAATATTAACACTCACATATACCAAGACACACGATGCCATAAATAAACATGCCAAAATCACAGTTGAAATTAAATATGGAACAGAATCAATTTCCTTATGAGATTAATCATAGGATTAACTGGAAGTTCTGGAATCCCATACGGCGTAAGAATGTTAGAGATTCTCAAGCAATGTAAAATTGATGTTCATTTAATCATGACAGAGTGGGCAAAAAAATGTCTAGTATTAGAAACGGAATATGATTTAAAATATGTAAGATCATTGGCAGATCATTATTCTGATGATTCAAACATGGCGGCAAGTGTTTCAAGTGGAACTCATAAGACAGATGGCATGATAGTAATTCCTTGCACAATGAAGACACTTTCAAGCATTGCTAATGGTTATGAAGAGACTTTAGTAGCTCGAGCTGCAGGCGTTACAATGAAAGAATCACGCAAATTAGTTCTAGTGCCAAGAGAGACTCCACTTACCAGTATACATCTTGAAAATATGCTCAAACTTTCTCGAATTGGAGTAGTTATATTACCTGCTATGCCTGGTTTTTATAATAGACCGAAGAATTTAGATGATATTTTAAATCACGTAGTAGGAAAGTGTTTCGATCAATTTGGAATTGAGCATAATCTGTTTAAAAGATGGGAAACGACCTAAAGCTTCTGAGTTATTGAGAACATTTAGAGTCGAAATTTAAAACGATCATATCTAATTTGAGTCAATATTCAACGAGTGTTTATATTTGGATTATGGATGAATCATACAGAATATCTTTGGCGAGCTACAAGAACAGGTACTCTAATGACAAATCACTTGATTTTATTATTCCCTTAATGGTTTTGCTGTTCTTAGGTGTAGTGTACATGCTATCACTGAGATCTTCTCAAGGATATGTCAGTTTCATATTGATTGGAATTGCTGCAGCAATTATGATCTATTGGGTCAGAGTACTAAAGAAGATGACAACAGAGAAAAACATTCCACAATATACATCAAAGGAGGTAGACACAAAGAATTGGGTTTATGATCTCATAAAGGGAGAAAAAGAAATAATATTTGTAGCAGAGGTACCAGGTCCAGAAGATCAGGTTACCGTCAGATTAATCGATGGGATCCTATACGTACGCGGATCTGGACACTTTTCAAAAGAAGTCTCAATTGAGACAACTCCAGATATGGGAATTCATGATTTTAAGTATAGAAATGGCGTTCTTACTTTAAGAATTAAGAAATTAGAAACTCTTTGATTCTTCAAGTTTTGCTGGCAGATACTTGTCTGTAATATTAGTAAGACCATACTTTGAGAATGCCTCAAGCTCTGCTTTTCTTTTCAACTTGAGAAAAACTTCTAATTGTGTCTTCCAGTTTCCTTCTTGATATCTAGGATCTTTTTGAAGATCGTAGATTCTCTTTATGTCAGACTCAGTCATAGGAATTGTTGGGAGTTTGTATTTTTCAATATCTGTTGCCCAAACACCCAACCACTTTGCATCCGGCACAGTTAACTCTCTCAAATGAGCGGCATTCGCAGAACCTGATTTTATAACCATTGCAATGTGTTCGCCATACACATCACCGTCAGCTAGTATTACTACTGGTAATCCCATTTCGGTGTTTAGTCTTCTCAGGAGATTTCTTGTGGATCTAGGAGCTTGACCTGCTGTATCAACAATTATAGATTTGAATTTTTTATGAACTTTTTCTTCAACAAATCTTGTAAAAAGGCCACCCTTTTCTATGGCGATAACAAGTTCTGCACTAGTATCAACAAGTTCGGCACTGCTCAAACTTGGTCCTATCAGATATCCATCAGGGTGATCTGAGAGATTCATTCTCTTTCCTTCATACCCTGGAACAGTATACTCAATTGTTAGATCTCCAAAGACGCTACTTCTCTCCTCAGGAAATATGTGAAATTCTTCACGAGGGCTTGTGAGTACTGCTTCTAGGTCTACTATTATATTATCAGACTCTGGCTGATCCTCAAAATCAATACTAAATGCTTGCGATGAATAATATATATCTCGTAATGTAGATGATTTTCCTTCTCGTACTAGTCTGTTGACGAAAAAAGCAAGCCATGCGAGCTGTGTGTAAGAACGTAATTGTGACATATTTCTTGAGCTACGGATGGCACTTGCACTACCCAGAATGTATTGTCGTATTTTCTTATCATAAACTATGTTGCTTACTGATCTACTAGGTATTACAAATTGTGGAAACCTTCCTTTGTCAAGACTATCATAGATGTTAAGACCTTGTTGTTCCAATAATGATAGCAATCTTTTCTTTCTCATCTCTGCGGTCTTCGCGTTAGACTTGTTCTTCAATCTCACTTCCCATCCTTATCAGTTGGTTATAATTTGGTTCTTTTTTCTTACCAGCAAGCTCAGTGGCAAATTGTGCAATAAGTGGTACATATTTTGAATAAAGATTTGCTCTCTTTTTTGCCATGTCAGCTGCACCTTGTCGTGACATGTGAACAGCCAACTTTCTTGCTAAATATTGTAATGCATTCTTTAATTCTCTTTCAAGTTCAGGTCTATCTGCTACGTTTTCTTTTCCTACTGTCTTGTATGGAATTCTCGTAGAACAAATATGAGATAGTATTACAAGAGGAGGATCTCCTTTAATTTTATATCTGCTCCATTCAGTCTCGTTTACTATTTTAAGAACTACATCGCTTCCTTCATCATATAGAAGGGGTATACGATTAGCAAAACGATAAACCTTGAGCCCATTTGGAGGAATATCACCTCCATAAGCAATACCCATTTCAACAACAAATGGAAATCCAGAGTAGGCGGAGGCGTTACGTTGCCAGACAGCTGCAAACTCTGGGTTGAAAAATTTCATTATTCCTTTAGAAAGTGGTTCTTCTCCTAAAGGTGCAAGACAGCTAGGATCTGGTGCAAGGAATTCTTCAAATTTTTGAAGTGCGTCGGCTAGTTTTACTAATTCCTCGTTTGTCATACTACCTATCCTTTTGTCTGGCTTGAATTTTGCAAACTCACAGAATTTTTCTGCAGTGGTTGGTCCAATCCTTTGGAATCTTTTTGTCAAAAAGGTGACAAGTGTGTCCCCCTGAACTGTACTTGCAAGTTGCTTGTAGTATGGACTCTCTGGGTCCAAGTCTACTGAGTGCGACTGAGACTCACCAAAATCCCAATATACGATAGTCTTATTGGCTATGTCAATATCATCGATTCTGACTTTTTGCAATCCTTCAAAATCAATATTTAGAAATGACATAACAGAAATCACTGTTCTCACTGGTCTTGATATATCAGACCAACGTTTCTGAGCTCGTTCTAGAATTTCATTTGGAGAAAAATTTTTCTTTAGACTTAATTCTTTTTTTACTTTATCAATCATCTTATTATCAATTGCTGGAATCTGATAATGTGTATCTGTGATCATCCTTCTGATAGTTTCAACATCAATACCATGCGGATGCGGTTTGATAACGGTCGGTGGACGAGGCATATCCTTTACAATTCTGGAGTAATGGAATTTTTCACCACTTGGATCTTCAAATGTTAT
>JBGPGB010000242.1:0-3546 GCA_041483595.1 Nitrosotalea sp. | reverse complement strand
ATAATTGCTAAAATAAAAAGCCTAAACACAAAACTTTGATTATTTCTTAAATTATTCCAAAAACAAGTCTGTTTTTTGGCTCAGCTAGTGTTATGAAAATTAAGCTTGCCTACTGGGGTATCCTATATTTGCATGCTATTTTAATTGTTGAAAGTTGGTTCAAATTGCATTTATTATTTCAACTCTTGGTCAGCATTTGATATGCAAGAACAGCCTCTTGGGAAGGGGCTTCTACCAAGGACACATCTACAACTTTTTATTATACACATCTGGATTTTAAGAACTGTATTTGGACATAATTTAGATCAAATTAATTAAATCTTCATAGAATGGGGGTAACACAAATTAAATCAGTTTTAAATTTAAGAGACGAATGATTAGTCTATCTAGACAACAAAAGATTGTAGCTTTGGGCTCTTGGCTTGGCTGGTCCCTTGATGGCTATGATCTTGTTCTTATGCTTCTTGTAATTCCTTCTATAAGTCAACTCTTCTTCCCGTCTACTGATGCCACCCTTAGTCTAATGGCAATCTTTGCAACGTACATCATAACCCTGATCATGAGGCCATTTGGAGGGGCATTCTTTGGAAACTTAGGAGACAAGTATGGAAGAAAAAAGCCCATGGTTATCACAATCTTGGGATTTTCTCTTGCAACATTTGCTACAGGCTTTTTGCCTACATGGCAGATGGTAGGAATTCTTGCACCAATACTTCTCATTGTATTAAGATTTATCCAAGGATTTTTTGCAGGAGGGGAATGGGGGAGTGGAACTGTGATTACTATGGAGACTGTAAGCAAACCAAGCCGAGGTCTCTTGTCTGGTTTCTTACAGAGCGGATACAATCTAGGTTTTGTCATTGCATCTATTGTATACCAACTTGTCCTATCTCAATATCCTGGAGACTCTTTTCTGGGAATGGGATGGAGAATCATGTTCTTTACCGGTATAATTCCAGGCCTCGTTGCAACCTTTGTAAGATTCAAGATGAGTGAATCTGCGGCATGGCTTGAAAAATCTAAAGAAAAAAAATTAGAGAGAGCACCATTTAAGAAAATCTTTGTAACTGAAAAAAGAAAATTCTTTCTTGCTCTTATAATTATGACCGGCTTGATGTTTTCATATTATACCTCTATTGGATTCCTACCTACCTTTTTACAAAAATATGTCAATTTGGACAAACCGGAGGTAGCAACTCTTATGATTGTTGCAACAGTAACATCACTTTTTGGCCAAATCTTTACTGGATTTATCAGCCAGTATATTGGACGAAGGAAAACTATGATGCTGGTGGCTATTGTTGCAATTTTTGTTGCCATTCCTTCGATTTATGGTCTATATCATGCATCAACAATTTTTGAAAGAATAGTATACGTGATAATCTTGATAATGGCAGCAACTACTGGGTTTGGACCTATACCTGCATTTCTTGCAGAAAGATTTCAGACATCCATCAGAAATAGTGCTTCTGGATTTGCGTATAATGGTGGGCTGTTGGTTGGTTCTTGGGCTCCCCTAATAGCAGTGACTGTACTTTCGCATGTAGGCTCGATGGCTCCCATCTTTCTCGGCATTAATCTAGTAGTAGGTTCTGTAATTTTGTTGATTGGTGCAAAGCTTAATCCAGAAACAAAAGACGCAGATCTCTCTGATTGATTCTTGAAATCTTTTTGTTGTTCCTGTTAGATTTTTTCTAATATTTAATTCCTGTATGACAACTGACTAAATGAATCTAAACTTGTATCCACTGTTTCTTTTTGCCATATTCTGTGAGGAGTCTGTATACTCTATCAAAGGATTCCTGTGGTATGGATTCTTGCTCGGCCATCCTTTGAATGATGGATTCTAGCTTGATCTGTTTTTCCTTGATCATCTTCATGATCTCATCAAACATTTGCATGATTAACTCAGATTCTAAGTCCTCTTCTGTAGGCATGTTATTAGGTTGAGATTTAATCATAATAAAGTTAAATTTTGACCCTGAAACTGTTTTATCTTATCATTTTCTATGTACTCTATGATTGCATACATCTTTGCAACCTGTGTACCTGGTCAGGAAAATGACGTGATAGCAAAAATTAAGAAATTGTCAAATGTTGTCGAAGTAAATGGAATCATGGGGAGATACGATGTCTTTGTCAAGATATCAGCACACAAGGAAGAGGATCTGCATACTGCAATAACAAGCATAAGGGATGTGCAATCAATTACAAGCACTGTAACTTTTGCTGTAGTTAAAGGCCAAGGTGGCTCTATAGATACAGAAAAGTAAATGTTACTTTAATGCTGAAACCAATAAAAATTGAAAAAACTTAAGGATTATTTAATTGAGTTATATCTTGAAAGTCATGAGCGCAAATACGATCAAAAAAGCCACTGCCTTGGCAAAAAATGGGGTAATTATGATTGAGGATGATCTGTTCCAGGTAAAATCATCAAGTGATCCATCTAAATCCTATATGGTAACATCAGACAGCTGCGATTGTGAAGGATTCAAGAATTTTTATAAATTTCATCATGGGAAAGGTCTGAAAGCAAATTGCTCACACCTTGAGGCAGTAAGGATTTTCAAAAAAAACGAACAAGTAAAAAAGTAAATAAAATTCATTGAAATCCAATTGCATTATAAAATCATCTCAAGTAGCTCCCTTGTATAATATCCAATACTCATTAGGATGGTCCCGCTCTTTTTTTGCCTTGAGTGCATCTTGGTATTTTTCATAATGTTCAATAAAATACAGTCTTTTTCCAAGTGATTCAAAATAATCAATCCCGCATAGGTCAAATCCTGATTCTGGCGTTAATGCTTTCTTTTCTTCTTCGGTTATATCCTCACTCATGGTGGATTATACAACTTGAGGTTATTTCAAATTAGCTTGGAAAATTTTTCTCCAGAATTATGTCTTTGAGCTCTTCAGGTTTTTCTACAATGTGATCAGGATGAGATTTTGACAGGGCACTTTTAGTATTGTATCCCCATGATACACCTATCACTTTAATCCCAGCTTTCTTGGCAGCTTCCACATCTCTTATCTCGTCTCCAACATAGATTGGATCTTCATGCAGTATGGTTTTATCTTTCATCAATTTTTTTAACAATCTACTCTTTCCAAATACCGCTCTACCGGAATACACAAAGTCAAATATCTGTAGATCGTTTTTCTTCAAAAACTCTATTACATTTTCTCTCGAATTTGTAGTCAAGATACCAAGAATGCAGCCATTTTCTTTCAGATGTACAAGTGTATCTCTAAGATTTACTATTGTCTTTAGATTGACAATTTCCTTGTTCATCTCAAATCGTATTCTTCTTGCTACAATTGGAAGTTTGAATATTGAGATTCCCAAATGTCTCAAGACAGCACTTGGCTTTTTCTCTCTAAGTAGAGGTAAATCGCTAAGAGGAATTTTCTTGTATCCATAATGGTCAGCAAATTTGTTTGCAATTCTTATGACTACTGATAGTGTATCTGCAATTGTTCCATCAAAGTCAAAGACTATGGTAGGCATTAGAATTTCGCAAGAAAATGCTGTTAAAGACTGTT
>JBGPGB010000241.1:0-3556 GCA_041483595.1 Nitrosotalea sp. | reverse complement strand
TGAGATCATGAAAAAAATATTATTTTCAATAATAATGTCTTTGGTTTTATTGCATCCAAATTTATCGTATTCAGATAATACAAGTTCCATTACAATTCAAGTAAAAGACACAAAATTTGATATGGTAACTCTGACAGATGTCATGTATTTTCTTGTCTATCAGGATTTTAGTACAACCCCAATCAAAAGAGTAGATGCACCACCAACAAATCCATATACCATTTCTGGACTTTTGTCAGGACACCAATATCGTGTTGAAGTGTACGTACACAACATCTGGGCAGGAGTAGGTTATGTTGATTTAAAAAATACACCCACAAGTCTAGATCTGACTATTCCAGTTACAGGGGGAATGAGATTCAATATTTTTTATAATGATGGGTATACACCAATACCTAATGCGCATGTAGCAATACAATCACAGGATGGAAAGACTTGGGAAAATACAGTGACAGATTCACAAGGCAATACTACTCCCTACTGGCTTGAAAGTCCTTCCAGAGATCAGGATTATTACATGGCATATGTTACGATTGCAAAATCCATTTCTTATACATATCAACCAATAAAACTTGTATCCGGCATTACTCAAGATTTTAAAATAATTACTCCTTGGCCATCGGTAGTATCCAATCTTATTTCTGCATCAGTCTACAACGGACCTAAAAAAGTAAGCACTGATGATGGAAACTTTTTTGTGGAAATGTATAACGAAACTGGCCTAGTTGGAAAATCAAATGTGAATCGTTATGGAGATGCAGACTTTTCAAATCTAAAAGTTGATGAATATATCTTTAAGGTATTCAAAACAGCTTCTGATGCTTCAAAGCCTCCTCAACTGTGGGGTAGCAAGGATATAATAATAAATGGAAATCAAAATTCCTTTTCCATAAACAAGGGAGATACAATCAATTCTTCCAAACTATCATCTAGAACCGCGACACAGAGCTGTGAATGTGTTGCATTCAGACTAGATGACATTCAGGATTACTTTCTAAGAAATCAACAGGAAAAAGTCATGGACATTTTCCTTGAAAAGAATTCTAGTCTCACGATTGGAATAATTGGAAATTTTTTTGGCAAAGACAAGCAATTACTTGATTACTTGCAGACCAGAGTAAGGAACGCAACCTCACCGATAGAGATTGCAAACCATGGATGGAACCACGAGAATTTTGCCAAGTTGAGTCAAACAAATCAATCATCCCTAATCAACCAAACAAATCAAAAGATAATGGCAATTTTCGGAGTAAAGCCTGTAACATTTCTTGTACCCTTGAATGACTTAAACAATGATACTATCAAGGCTGCAAAACAAAACGGAATGACCCATATTAGTAGCTCAAACAATCCAAACGATAAGCCACCCTATCCGCTTACCAATGCAACACTATATAGATTTCCAGAAACTGCCTATACTGCCAGATTAAGTGATCAAGGAGTTTTTGTTGGGACAACTCATGATTATGTATTTCAACAAATTCAGAAAAACATGGACAAATATGGTTTTGCAGTTGTAATGATGCACCCTCAGGATTTTTCACTTGTAGTAAACAAAACTTACACTGGTGGTATGGACTGGATGCAGATCTATGAATTGAGGACTTTGATTGATGAAATTAAAAAAAGCGGATTAAAAATAGTAACAATTGATAAAATAAACCTGGATGCACGAAAAGATGTAATAAATACACATGAAGATATGACCCCCATTCCAAATTGGCTAAAAAATAATTCAAGATGGTGGGAAAAAGACATGATATCGGATTCAGAATTTATCAATACGATTCAGTATTTGGTAAAGGAGAAAATAATACTACTCAAAACTTCAACAACCAAATCCACTTCCATAAATAAAGACATAATTCCGTGGCTAAAAAATAATGCAGGATTGTGGGCCTCTGGGCAAATTTCTAAAAAGGAGTTTGCGAATGGAATTAACTACCTAGTTACAAATGGAATAATTGTCTCATGATTTTAAAAACAAAATCAAAATGATGAGTTATTTTGTTTCGTTAACAGGCTTGACCCCAATAATTAGGACGGTTCCACTTTCATCAGGCGGTAATTTAGTTATTCGCTCTGCTTCAGACCTTGCCTTTAATCCATAACCGGTATAAACATCAACATGTTTGTCATGCCATTCACCAACATCAACAGCCCAAAATGTTTTGATATTCCATGGATATGCGATATTTGAAATGTGAAACAAAGTACCATGTGCAATGACACCAGCAGCGAGATCAGTAGTTCCATTAGTAACTGCGACCATTACTACTGGAGCATCAAGCGAATTCGATATGAAAGGTAAACAGATACCTGAACTTGTTCTTGGACACGTCTCGTAATGATAAAATCTTGTTTTAGTACCATTAGGATGAATATAATCGCCTACCCAAGTTTGGAGTATCTTATCATCTACGGTTTTTCCAGAACCTTGAATATTTACTTCGGCGATAAACGTTGATGGAAATTCTTTTAGATCATAGTTTGAATTATTTTCATTATAATCAGCTGATCGATTGTCCTGGATATTTCTTACATATACATGGACAGATGAATCATTTACATAATCAGTTTCAAGAGGAGTGAAATATCCAGTTATTTTCCAGCCAGTAGAGCCTAAAATACATTGGTTCAGGATAGAATCATACAATTTACCACTAGGACAAACATGAACAAACAAGGCAATGGAAATTACCGCACTAATTGAAAACAGCATGATTAATACTAGAATTATTTTAATATTCATCAAAAACTTCTCACATAAATGAAAACACTAGTCAATGATCTTTTGGTCCCACCATTTCATCATCCTTCACATTATTATCCCATTTTCCACGAATTCCCTTAAAAATTACCACACCGCCAATACCTAGTAAACCAAGTGATAGTCCAAGATATAGTAGATGGTCTTGGCTTTTTTCAGAACACTTTACATGTACAGCTACTCCAGAGGAATAATCAAAACACTGGTCAAAATTCTCTTGTTGAATTGCAAACTGTGAGTAGCTCGAGTTTACAGCACCTCCAAGCATGAAACCGGCAAACATAATGATCACACCTACTATGATCAAACGTATGTCGCTCACGACAGCATGACTGATTCTGCACAATATTTAACGTTGTCACTATTATAGAATAGATGACTAGAATGGTTTTTGGTTTTGGCAAGAAAAAAATTGAAGATCTGTCTATAACACAAAAAGTAAGAACAATCTCACTTGAAGATATTCCAAAAATCATTCAAGAGATGGAATTACCACGACTTGCCGAAGTTGTAAACAATGCAAACTCAATCAAGGAGGAAATAGAGGCAAACAAAAAGAAGATTCGCAATTTGATTTTACAGTTGGAATCCGATGGCTTGAAACTAGATGACATTGACAGAAACCTCAGAATAATTGTAAAACGAGGAAAAGATTCGGTGGTGTCCACTATTAAAAAAGAGACGTCCGCCTTCATGACAAATGTGACAAAATATGAGCATGCCGTATTACTAAACAACGAGATCAATCTAATGTTAAAGAGAATGGGCGATGTACTAGGATTGAAT
>JBGPGB010000240.1:0-3561 GCA_041483595.1 Nitrosotalea sp. | reverse complement strand
TTCTTAAAGTCATAACAAAAACTATGATTTCCGAGATAGAAATTACAAGTAATTTGCAAAAGACTCTTGTTAATAATACCATGTCAGCGATGAAATCTTATGATGATTATGTAAAACTCATGTTATCATCATATGCCAAGATGTTAGAATATACCTCGACCCCAATCCCAAAGAAAAATTAGGAATTATCGATCTTTTGGGTAAGAAGGCTTAGTGATATTGTCATAACAAGTATCACTAAAAACTTAATTTGTTTAAAAAACTCAAAAAGATACAGATGGATGAAAAGTTTGTTACAGTAAATAGGAATAAAATTAGATATTTAGAAGATGGTCAATCCGATAGAAATCTGATTCTCATGCATGGACTTGGAGGATATGCGGAGAGATGGAGTAACTTGATGCCCTTTTTAAATAAGAAATTTCACATTTTTGTCCCAGATCTTATAGGATATGGGCAAAGCGACAAGCCTTCAGTAGATTACACCCCAGAACTCTTTGTAAAATTTGTTTTTGAATTTATGGAGACATTAGACATCAAGAAGACTTTCATGATTGGAACATCTCTTGGCGGCCAGATAGTAGCAGAATGCGCAGCTACTCAAGAGTCTACAATAGAAAAAATAATTCTCATTTCTCCTGCAGGAATAATGAGAAAGTCCACTCCAACATTAGACGCATATACCATGGCGGCTCTATATCCTACAAAAGAATCCGTAAAAACTGCCTATCAAATGATGGTAGGTCCAGGTAAACAAGTATCAGAAATATCAATTGAGAGGTTTGTTAACAACATGTCTAGGCCAAATGCAAAGATGGCATTTTTATCTACGCTTCTTGGGCTGAAGAACGCTCCAGATATTTTTGACAAACTAGAAAGAATCATAGTCCCTACTCTATTAATATGGGGAAAGGAGGACAAGCTTATTCCTTTTGAATATTCACAAGAATTCATTTCATCGATTAATAACTGTGAATTTATTCCAATGGAAGGATGCGGTCATTCTCCATATGTTGAAGAGCCAGAAAAACTCTCAGAGTTGGTGATCAAGTTTCTCTCAAAATAAGTTATCATCCATAACAAAATCACCCATGAGAATCACAATCAATGTAAATAAGGATAATCTCAGAAGTATCTACATGAGCATTAAAACTGTAAAAAAGATGAGGTACAATACAATATGAATAGGTTTTTGGGTGACAAGTCATTAGAAGAAATATTACCAGAATCACTATTTTCCACACCGGCAGTAAGTATCAAAGTTGAAGATACATTAGGTGAAGCTGCGTCACTTCTTCCTCATCACCTTGAGACATTAACTGATTCGCTAGTTGCTACAAGTAATGATAAACCTGTTGGCATAGTAGGTGGAATTGAAGTTTTAGATGGTATCTTGAAAAATCAAACTCCGGGATTTCTGGATAGGGCAAAGATTGGCGATGTTATGAGTAAGAATATTCTGATCATGAATTCAAAGAGTAAATTTTCAGAGTTGGTAGATCAATGGATGCTAACTAGAAGAGCTGTTGCCATAATACCAAATCAATATCAAGGATATTCAACGATTTCAGCAAGAAAGATTCTTGATGTTGGGACGACATTTAAAATTAAGACTGCCATTTCTGCAGTTCCCGCAAAAAAAATTATTACATTTAGTAAAGATGATACAGTAAATCATATCATCCAAAGCATGTTTGATAATAAGACTCGTAAATTAGTCTTAGAAGGAACAATCTCATTCATCAACGATAGAATAATCATAGAAAAACTGACTAGAGAATTTGATTGTCTTAGAAATAAACAGGACTTTCTGAATACGAAATCCGATATTTTCAAGCTAAATGAAGCAAAGAAGGTATCGGATGATCTTTCAATTAGCGATGCCTGCAAAATTATGCAAGATATGACATCCCCATATCTAATGATAAATGAAAAAGTGGTCAGTCCATGGGATATAGTATTGGAACTTGTTTCAGAGAATCCACAATAATGTAGACATTATCATAATTGAAAATTAGGTAGAGGTAGGTTTTTGCAGATCAATAGTTCTCAGCGGTATGATTGGTTCTATGTTTGTCCTAATTATTCTAGTATTAGGTGACATGCATATGATAAATAATGCTACCAGGCCCATTGTCAATTTCACACCATATGTTTTTTCTGGATTGGCTTTTTGAAAAAGTCTCAATGTGATCTTGCCATTACCAGTATCAACAACATTAGAGGATAACATACAGTCTGGAAAAAGACCGGTCGTAAAATAAAGAAGCGATTCAAAATGCTAATCTTTGTTGGAGGATATGAGTAGAGGGTAAAAAAGACCAAGACTTTGATGCAACTTAGGCTCAAGGTTTGAGTATGCAGAACTAGCAAAGATACTTGCTACGGTATAACTATAAGACAAAAATTTCAGAACCATTTCAAGCCGGAATACGAATCATTCCTATTAAAATCATAGAAAACATCATAATCTGCCGATATGCTAGAATTTATAGATTACAATTGTCCAATATAAAAAAGGAAAAAAACTGTGAAGAAAACGTACTTGTTCTCCAAGGAGGAGGCTCTCTTGGAGCCTATGAATGCGGAGTATACAAGGCTATCAATAAACTCAAAATCAAATTAGACGTTGTAGCTGGTACTTCAATTGGAGGAATAAATTCAGCAATTATTACTGCAAGTAAAAGTGGAGAACCAGTAAAAGACCTGGAAGAGTTTTGGTTAACCCTAGCAGAGACAGTTACACCCAACTTTCTCACAGATAAGATGAGAGAGATTTGGTCTTCCATCTATTCTGCCATGTATGGAAATTCAAATGCATTTTTTCCGCTTTGGCTAAGACCCACTCTTGATTTTGTGTACAACACTCCTTATTTTTATGATATTACACCTTTGAAGAAAACCCTAGAAAAATTTGTAGATTATTCCAAGCTTAAAGATCCTACAAGACCAAGGCTCATAGTAACTTCAACAGACATTCAGAATGGAAAACCTTCCATATTTGATAGCAAATATGATAGTTTCACCTCAGATCATGTACTCGCAAGTGCAGGATACCCATTCTATGGAATTTCCTGGACTAAAGTAGGTAACAGATACCTATGGGACGGGACACTTTTGAGCAATACGCCACTAAGAGAAGTCATTTACGCATCACCAATTTGTGATAAAAAGGTCATCATAGTGAATCTATTCCCGCGTAACCAAGAAGATATTCCACGCAACATGTTAGAATCATGGCATAGAGCAAGAGACATCATGCACACTGACAAGACAGACCAGTCAGTCCTAACATCTAAAATAATTTCACGATATCTATTAGTAATAAAAAAGATGCATGATATTTTAGAATCAGTGCCACTTGATGAAAAAAGTAAGAAAAAATTTTCTGAACTAGAATCAGAATATCACAAACTTGCTTGTGAGCGTGGCGCAATAATTAAAGAGATAGTACGAGTTGAAAGAAAGGATGATTCACACTACCTATTTGAAGATGCTGATTTCTCCATTGCTACAGTAAAAAATCTTATACATGACGGGGAAAGAGACGCAGAAAAAATC
>JBGPGB010000239.1:0-3579 GCA_041483595.1 Nitrosotalea sp. | reverse complement strand
TTTGTAAAACATTTGTCGAATTCAATTTCCCCACCTATTGTAGGAATACCAAGACAGTTACCATAATCTGCAATTCCCCTTACTGCATTTTTAAAAAGCCATCTTGCATGATTGTCTTTTTCTATATTCCCAAATCTTAAACCATCCAATATAGCAATAGGTCTAGTTCCTGCAGACAATATGTCGCGAATTACACCTCCAACACCAGTTGCTGCCCCACCGTATGGCTCAACAGCTGACGGGTGATTGTGACTTTCAATATGCACTGTAATAACATAACCATCTCCGACATCAAGTACACCAGAGTCATATCCAAGACCTGATACTACACGTTTCCCTTTTTTTGGTAGAATTTGGAGATGCTTTTTTGAAGATTTGTAGGAGCAATGTTCTGACCATTCAGCGGCAACAATCTGAAATTCTAAAGGGTTTGGTTTTCGGCCTATCTTTTTTTCAAGATAGATAGACTCTTGAGGAGTTAGGCTCATATTGCTACACTCAATGTTCTCAGAAGTGATTCAAAGATTAACGATGCAGGTTTTGCGTTTTTTGGATTTATAATTTGTTCAGCAGATCTTTCAGGATGTGGCATCATGCCAACAACATTGCCTTCTTTGTTGCATATGCCTGCTATACCAAGTGATGCCCCGTTAATTTCTTCAGCATAGGTGAAAACAATTTGATTATTTTTCTTTAAAGATTGAAGAGTTTTATCATCCGCATAGTATCTACCTTCACCATTTGCAATTGCAATAGGAATTCTTTGATTTAGATTGAATTTATTTGTAAATGGAGTCTTGTTATTTTTTACAATTATTTCAGTCCATTTACACATAAAGTTTAAACTAGTATTTTTCAGCAAGGCTCCAGGTAAAAGTCCAGATTCAACCAGTATTTGAAATCCATTACACACTCCAAGAACGGGCATGCCTTTTTCTGCCATTCTTTTTACATCTTTTACAATAGGACTATGAGCAGCTATTACACCTGCTCTGAGTCTATCCCCGTATGAAAACCCGCCGGGTAAAACTACTGCATCTATATTCCGAGGTAACTCGTCGGTATGCCATACAAGTTGAGTTTCAATCTTGAAAACATCAGTTAAAACATGATACATGTCTCGATCGCAATTACTACCAGGGAAAACGATTATTGCAACCTTCACATCTTGCATTACTTTTTGGAGATATTAAATTGAATCGCATTAATTTTCTAAAAGGAAATTAGAATCACATCTTTTCTACATAAAAAGATGATCGCTTACTACAATATCGATCATATTAAATGGTCAACTACATACCAAGGTTTTCGCACGTATCGTTTTATTACAGCGATTATTTCTCAAGAAGGATGTTAAAATTAGGAATGCCTCCTCCAGTTACAACAACACTGATTGTTGTAAATATAATGATTTTCGCATATGGTATTCTCACTAATTCTCAGAATGCAATAATCTCTCATTATGGGTTTATTCCAGACGCCTTGTTCAAGCATGATAATATTCCCGATAGCATTCTTAGAATTTTTACTTCAATGTTCATTCATGCCAGCATTACTCACATTTCCTTCAACTTGTTTGCACTAGCATACATGGGAGGATTCGCTGAGAGAGCCATAGGAAAACCAAAATTTATTGGATTATACCTATTGGCTGGACTTGGTGGTGCCCTATGCCATGCGATCATTGCTTCATACATACTTGGAAATGGGAATGCGGTATTGATTGGTGCATCAGGAGCCATCTCAGGCATTCTTGGAATTTCGGCTGCGTTAGGAGACATTAGAGGGTACTATTGGCTTGCAATTCAGGTTCTCTATGTATTCATAGGATCTGTTACTTCACTTTCAATAGCATTTGCAGCACATGTCGGTGGCTTCATCACAGGATTAGCATTGACTAAATTATTAGTCGAACTCGAACGCCGCAAGAGAAATCCATACAAAAAGTTTTCGTGACTTGATTTTAAGTTCATTTTCCAATCAGTTACGAAATTAAAAAGATCCGATTATGTGTAAATTTAAAAAATATTACAAATATATCTCCAAGTAAATTTATTTTTAGATCAAGAGTGGAATCATTTTTATTCTTATATTCACAGGTATTAGCATGGGTCTAGTTCGTGACATCATGGTCCGTGCGGTAATAACTATCGAGTATGATAAGACTGCAAAAGATGTCGCATTACTTTTTGCAGAGAAAGGAATTAGCTCACTGGTAGTAGTAAAAGAAGGAAAGCCAATTGGACTTGTAACTGAAAGAGATCTTGCTCGTAAAGTCTCGACTACAGATAGAAAAAGCTCAGAGGTTCCGCTATCAGAAGTAATGTCAGCCAACTTCAGATGGGTTGAACCAATGACTCCCATCGAGGATGCAGTTCAAAAAATGTTAAACAAAAATGTCCGCAGATTACTAGTATTAGACAACAATAATCTAGTAGGAATAATAACAGAGACTGATCTTGCAAAATATTTAAGAAGTAAACTTCTCATCGAGGGGGCGTTAGATGATGTCACTGCACTTAACAGAAAAGTAGTAAAAAGTGGCTAAGCCTTTAGAGTCTCAATTGATACCTTACTTACAAGAGGATTAAATATCCTAAATTCATTACATACTTTCAATATCATTTTTTCAGCAGATTCCTTGTTTTTTGCCGCTATTACAAATTTGAGCATTTTAGCAGAACGGATCTTTTTGATTGTCGTCTTTTTGTCTTTTAAGATTAAATCATTCAAGATTGTATCTCCTTCAGGATCGACAATTTCAGGCTTGTTTTCAATTACAACATTGATCCTAAAGGTAGGCACAAAATTTGTTCAAGTATATTTAATTTAAGCCTTGAGAAAAATAATAAACGATGAAAACCGTTTTTGATCCTATCCAGTACAAGATAACAACCAAAGCAAACTGGAATATTGTAGCTCCAGAATACCATTTCAATTGGGCAGCCAAACAAGCTGGACCATTCAAGTCTACAAAAGAGCTTGTAAAATTGGCAGATATTAAACCAGATGACAAGGTACTAGATATTGCCTGTGGGACAGGTGTTGTTTCAAAAGAAATATCTCAATTTCTTGGAAAAGATGGTCTGTTAATAGGGATAGACATATCAAGGACTGCTCTTAGCATTTCAAGAAAAACAATTGTTTTATCCAATTCTGATTTTTTTGAAATGGATGCAGAAAATATAGGTTTTAATTTCAGATTTGATAAGGTAACATGTCAATACGGACTTATGTTTTTTCCAAACATAGGAAAAGTTTTGAAATCTATCAGAAATAGTCTTAATTCTCAAGGAAGGATTGTAGTAGCAGTGCATGGTCTACCAGATAATGTTCCATACTTTAGTGTAATAATGAACTCAATTTTAAAACACATCCCCGACATAAGACCTGAGGGAACACCTACAGTCCACAGGTTTGGCAATCAACAAGACCTAAAGTTAGAGTTATCAAAAGCGGGTTTCGATGATGTTTCCATTGCAAGACATAATTTTAGATACGAACCTGGAACTTTTGAAGAGTATTGGAATGACTACATGCATTCTACTGCAAATTCCATTAGAACAAAGATAGAAAGTT
>JBGPGB010000238.1:0-3592 GCA_041483595.1 Nitrosotalea sp. | reverse complement strand
TTTAAGACCATTTTATCTCCTACTGATTTATTATCTTGTAGATAGTTTAGAAGGTCTTCTAGTTTTTTAATAGGATTGTTATCTACTTGGATTATTACATCTCCACCAAATTTGTATTTGACCCCATCCACAGTCTTGTTTTGATTTGATGCATGCAAGCCTGCTTCAGAAGCTGGACTGCCTGGTACTATGTTCTCAATAAGAAAGCCTGTATGTGTAGAAAGACCCAGATTATCTGACAAGTCTGGATCAACTGATATTCCTGATATCCCCAACCACGGATGTTTGTAATGTCCATCTTGTATGAGGAATGGTATTATTCTCTTCATGGTGTTTGATGGTATGGCAAATCCAACTCCTGAAAATTCTCCCGTTTGGGTTTGAATTGCAGTATTCACACCTACCACTTCACCAAGATCGTTTAGAAGTGGACCCCCAGAATTTCCAGGATTTATTGCAGTATCTGTCTGAATTACATTTGGAATTGAAAATGCTCCAATGTTGGGGGGATTTAGTATTCTACCTAATTGACTTACTATTCCAGTAGTCATAGAGCCAGTCAAACCAAAGGGACTTCCAATGGCTATCACCTCATTTCCTATTCGAAGTTTTGACGAGTCTCCTAATGGCAATGGATGTAGTGTTTGAGGATCTGCATCTACCTTGATTACCGCAAGGTCTGCAAATGGGTCTGTACCAATGACCTTTGCTGAATATGATTCTCCCTCGTGAAATACAACTCTGATTTTCTGGTATCCTTCTACAACATGATTATTTGTAATTATATTTCCACGAAGATCATATACGATACCTGAACCTATCACTCTATCTGAGGAGTTATCCATTGATTTGTGAACTATTATCTGAACAACACCATCTTGTGATTTAGCGAAAAGATCTGCCAAACTCAAATGTGATATTGGATTTGATTGAACAATATTTTCTAGAGGTGTGACGGTTTGTTGTAAAGTATCTGTTCTCTGTTGTTCAAATGCAAATGCGAACACCAGAGTTAGTACGATTACTCCGTACGCTCCGCCTAGAATTGCTGTGGTCTTATCCAATGATCTAAAAGTATCTTAGGTTACTGTATAATCCTTACTCACAAACTAATGGAATGCTGTGTATTTTCAGATAGAGAATATGTTCTGCCTCTCCAAGTTAATGCATTACTTCTCTTCGCGTGTAAAATTCCGCTTGCGAATCCTAAGACAACTATCGCACTACCCATTGGAGCAAATACTGAATGTTGCAATCCTAATGAGAGTCCTTTCTTTGCATCTATGATACTCCCTAGATAAAATAATCCCACTGTAAATAATGAAATTCCAAACAAAATAACATAAGATTCTGAAAGATTAAGGAAAAGCCAAGAATATGCGAGAATTGGAAATGGCATGAGTAACAAGAAAAGGACTGCAAAGAATATTCCTACAGCTATTTTGTTTGATTGTATATAGAGAGGAATCATTAATCTCTTAAGGGCATGCCATAATGTGGACCAATCTCTTGCCCATACTGCTTCTACTAGATGTTCACCTCGTACCATCTTTAGCTTAAAACCTCGTTCTTTTACTTTTTTGCCTAAAGCTCCATCTTCTATGATGTCACTTTTTACTCCCTCATGGGTACCTACAGATTCATATGTTTTTCTTTGTATGATGAAAAAACTTCCAAAGAAATACCCTGTCTTTTTTGAAGGATCATTTACTCTTAATGCAGAAAATCGAGTATGAAGAAAAGTCGATAATACCGGTAAGGTGATTTTTGTCCACCAATCAAGACAAAGCATCTTCGGAATAACTGTAAGTGCATCCAGATTTTCGCTCATAAGGTGGTCTACTGCTAGAGAAATTGTTTTTTGTGTGTGAATTGTATCTGCATCAGTGAATAATAAAAGTTCTCCAGTTGTTTTTCTGAAACCCTCGATGCACGCCCAGTTCTTTCCTGTCCATTCTTCTGGTTTGGGTTTTGCCAAAACGTATACCACTTTAGAATTTTTGCTGGCAATTTTTTTTATTATTTCTCCAGTATTATCATCTGACATGTCATCAATTACTATTATCTCAAAATTTTCATAATCTTGTTCCAAAAGGGAGTTGATACATTTTTCAATAAACATTTCTTCATTTCTGGCTGGTAGAATTATGGATACTCGGGGATTGTGATGTTGCTTGGAACTAAACTTGTCTAAAAAAGGGGAGTCTCTAAAAGTAGCCCACATGGATTTTATTAAAAATATCCATGCAACTGCAACTCCTAGCAAAATAGATGAGAGGATATAATTGATAACATCTACAAAAAAATACATTGATTACCTCTGGGCTTCTTGTTTTATGCTTTGAAGGGCTAGCTCAGTACCACTCTGGATATGTTTTTTTATCATACCTGTAAACATTCCCATCATACCTGTTAGTTTCATATCCCAAATGGCTTCTAGTCTTGTTTTATTTTCAATTGGAGTGAGCGTAATTGTTTTACTTCCTTCGATAATTCCTTTTGTAAATTGAACTTGAATTTTCTCTTTTGGAGAAAGTGTTACTATCTGCATACATTTTGAATCTTTGAACGCTATGGTAACTTCTCTTGTGACAATATTTCCATCTTTTGAGATGTTTCTTACCTCCTTAGTCCCTCTCCAAAATCTTGGCTCTGAATCAAGGTCGGATACAATATTCCAAACCTTGTCTACGGATGCATCAATTTCAATAGATGCATGAATCTGAACCATGTGGGAGAACTCTTTTTCTTCATATTTATGTTGTAACACAATAAGAGAAATGTATCTATCAACGCAATTTTTGTGATTTCGAAATCAATTTTAATCTCATAATTTGACACTTGTTGTGACTCTAATATCTTACGATGATTTTGCTAAACTGGATATGAGGGTGGCTAAGGTAATTGAGGTTGAAAAAATTCCCGGAAAATCAAAAATTGTTAAGGGTGTAATTGATCTTGGTGATGAAAAGCGTAATGTGATAATTGGTGGAGCCGAATATTATCAACCAGAAGAGCTTGTGGGTAGAACGGTCATAGCACTTGTAAATCTGGAGCCCAGGAAAATTGCAGGAATTGAATCTGGTGCCATGCTCTTAGCAGCTGATCCAAATGACAAACCATATTGGTTAACAGTAAATGAAGACATTCCACTTGGCACTAAAATAAAATAATTGATTTGAACATGTCCTCAGATCTTTAGGTCTCTTGTCAAGGTGCTTTGATTTGATATAATTTTTCCAGGATTTAGAATGTTTTTAGGATCGAATTGTTTTTTTATTTTTTCAAAAATAGAATAGACTTCATTACCGTACTGTAATCTCACAAACTCTGATCTTGCAAGACCATCTCCATGTTCTCCTGATATGCTCCCGCCTATTTCTATTACTCCCTGAAAGAACTCTGATGCAATCTTTTTGATTATGTGTTTGTTTTTTCTTTTTAAGATGGGTCTTATGTGTAGATTGCCATTTCCAGCATGTCCATACACAATCATTTTCAAATTATATTTTTTAGCAATAATCTCTAGAATTTTCAATAGTACTGGTAATCTTCTTACTGGAACTACTGCATCCTCTATGATAGTAGGCAT
>JBGPGB010000237.1:0-3599 GCA_041483595.1 Nitrosotalea sp. | reverse complement strand
TAATTCGAATAGAATCAATCTAACAAAAATAGAATCACGTCCTACAAAGAGTACTCTATGGGAATACAATTTTTATGTTGATTTTGAGGGCCATCAAGATGATAATAATGTCAGAGACAGTCTTGAGAAGATTCGACCAAATACGATATTTCTTAAGATATTAGGTTCTTATCCAAGAGCCGAATTAATCTAGAATCCTTTTGGTTTTCTAATTGAAAACGCCGCACTAATTCCAATTATTAGAACTCCGGACAATATAACAATAAGATGTGATGTGAATATTAGGGGATTTGTAACAGCTTGTAATTTCCCAGTTACATGAAGTATGGAGCCTCCTGTATTTGTTATGTTAATAAAATGTTTTCCATTCGCAAGGCTAGACCACTCAAAACTAATCGTTTTTTGAAAATCTTTATCAACTTGCATACCATCTGTGGTTGTTTTTATTTTCACATGAAATGAATTTCCTGTAATGTTAAGAGATTCATAATAATGCTCTTGTGTATCAAATTCGAAAACATCACTTTTGCCAATGCTTACAGTATCATCTACATCATGTACATTGCTCATTATTGTCTGGAATAGAAAAAATGTACCTAAGACAACAGCAACGGAACCAATTCCAATTCCAGCTGCAGATTTTTTTGTAAACATTACGAATTAGTTTTTTACAATGATATTTAAAGTAAATTACATTAATTCAACATCATGTGGTTGACTTTCTGCATAGCCTGCGGTTGACATTTTTATAAATTCTGCATTTTGTTGCATTTGAGGAATATTATTTGCGCCACAATAACTCAACCCAGAACGAATTCCTCCCGTTAGCTGTTTTATGATATCAGTTACGCTTCCTTTGTATGGAACCATTGCTTCAACCCCTTCTGCAACGTAATCATTAAGATCTTCTACAATCGAAGCATTACTTGCTTCTTTACTCTTTCTTCCAAGAGCAGCATAAAATGATGCCATACCTCTGTAAATTTTGTATCGCTTTCCATTTTTCATCATAAATGAACCAGGACTTTCGTCTGTTCCTCCTAACAAGCTTCCAACCATTACAGTAGATGCTCCAGCAGCCAGTGCTTTTGTAGCATCACCCGAGGTCCTTACACCACCATCAGATATTATTGGAACATCATATTTCTTGCCAACTTCTGCACAATCCAACACAGCAGTAAGTTGAGGTACTCCAGAACCAGTGATTACTCTAGTGATGCATATAGAACCAGAACCCACTCCTATCTTGACTGCGTCTACACCAGCTTTGATAAGATCCTCCGTACCTTGAGCAGTTGCAACATTTCCTGCTATTAATTCACAGTTTGGAAAGGCCTTCTTTATCAATCGGACTGTGTTAATTGCATTTTCACTATGTCCATGTGCTATATCCACGACTATGACATCAGCACCTGCATCCAGTAATGCTTCTGTTCTTTCCATAAAATCTCCCTTTACACCTACTGCGGCACCAACTAATGGTCTTCCTTTCTTATCCTTTGATGCATGAGGATAGTTATCTGAATTAATGATATCTTTGCTAGTGATCAATCCTTTGACATGTCCTCTTTCATCTAAGAGTGGTAATTTTTCAATACAATTTTTTCGAAGTATATCCTTAGCTTCGACTATATCTATTCCAGATTTTGCTGTAATAACATCACTTGTCATAACCTCGTTGATTTTTTTACTCTCGTCTTTTGGTTCTAACATCACGATATCTCTTCTTGTTAATATCCCAACAAGTTGACCCTGATTATCCGTCACAAGTAGTCCTGAAGCTCCTTTTTCTCTCATAGATTCTATAGCTTCATGAACTGTTTGTTCTGGATCTATAGTATAGGGATTTTCTATTATTATGCTACCTGAACGTTTTGTTTTGAGTACCTCGTTTACTTGTTCTGAAATAGTAAGAAATCGGTGTATGATTCCGATTCCTCCCTCTCTTGCAATTGCTACTGCCATAGCAGATTCAGTGACGGTATCCATGTTTGCACTTATGATCGGTATGTTAAGAGAAATATTTCTTGAAAGTTTTGTTTGTAAACTCGTCTGAGATCTTGTAACTATGCCTGATCGTTTAGGAACAAGGAGTACATCATCAAATGTTAGTCCTTCCCTTATTTCCAACGAAACCTTCTTGGTTAGAATGAAAATCTGTTATAAGCCTTTCTTGAGATTTTTCAAGTTTTTTACGATCTTGATAATATCACTTGTAGCTCTTACATTATGAGTTCGTATCACATCAGCACCATTTAGGATGGCAAAAGTTTCTGCTGCAAGAGAACCATAGAATCTATTTGCAGGATCTGGCTCATCCAATAATTCTCCTATGAAGGATTTTCGTGAAATCGAAACAAGAATTGGATATTGGCCTTTTATTTGATTCAAGTTTTTCAATACTAGTAGATCTCTTTGTAACCAGTTAGAATTTATTTTTGTAAACAATATGCCTCGTGCCTTTTTTCGAAAGAAACCAATAGCAGGATCTACGACTATCTCATTCTTTGGAATTCCTGACTTTATTGCCATTGCGGTACTCTGACTAATCAATTTCCTTGCCTGTATCACTGGATTTCCTCTCATCAATTCATTGCTAAATGCACATACAATAACAGATGGACAATATTCCTCAAGTACGTTAATCATATTTTTGTCATATTTTAGACCTGAGACATCATTGACTATTTTCGCACCTAGTTGAAGAGCAACTTTTGCTACCTTTGCTCTACATGTATCAATGGAGATAGGTAATTTTGAGACTTTTTGGATAGCATCTATGGCATTTGTAATTCTTTTGATTTCTCGATCCTCTGATACTAGAGTTTTGATATATGGTGCAGTAGACATTCCTCCAACATCAATAAAATCAGCACCATTTTCTTCCATTAATTTTGCAGTCTTACTTATGGTTTTCTTGTCAGTGAATACTGATTTTTTGTAAAATGATTCCGGACTTGTATTAATAATTCCCATTACACGGACTGGATTTGAATTACCTACTCTTACTCCTGCGAGTTTATGCATATGGTTTATGATTAACCCAGATACATTTAGACTTAAATGACTTTGAATGGTTGGCAAGAAAAATATCAAGAAATTCTACATGAATTTAGTTATGATAGATCAAAAGAGATAAGATCAGCCAGAATTCTCGATTCATTTCTAAAGACTAGGTTTCAATTATCTAGTCTAGAAAGAAAAATTAAAAAGAAAACTGTTTTTATTATTGGTGCAGGACCGTCTCTAAGTTCTTCCTTGTCATATCTGAAAAAATTTGGAAAATTCACAAAGATTGTAGCTGATGGTGCCGCACAGGCATTGATTGAAAATGGAATAATACCAAATGTTGTGGTAACCGATCTTGACGGAAATATAGAATTTCTCAAAAAAGCATCAGAATTAAATTCAATAATGATTGTACATTCTCATGGAGACAATATCAAGAGACTACCATACGCAAATTTATTTAGATATTGTATTGGTACTACAGAGGACAAACCATTTGGAAAAATTAGAAATTTTGGAGGATTTACAGATGGTGATAGGTGTGTATTTCTTGCTAATCATTTTGGGGCATCCAAAATTATTCTGATTGG
>JBGPGB010000236.1:0-3601 GCA_041483595.1 Nitrosotalea sp. | reverse complement strand
CATGCTTTCTTTGTAATGTGAAATTTAAAAATATTTGTAAAGATATGTAATGATATAATTCTAGTATTTTGGCATAAATCGTAGTCCAGTCTTTGCTGAAACTGCAATTATTGAAATTATTGCAATTGCAAGTACTAGAGCTGCGATTGGTCCAAATTCTGGAACTATTACTGTGCCAACTATGTCAATCTTAGTATCTCCTGCATGGAATGGAATACTGAGTATTCTGACACTCTGATTCACTGTCTCAACGAACTGTGTGACAGCTTTGCCACCAACTACAACTATGAACTTGTCATCTTCTAAATCCTTTTGACTAACTTTTACTCCTGTTAAGTTAGCATCAGGATTAGGGGGTGGTGGTACCTTTGCGTCAATCATGTCACGCGGTAAAGTGACTGTTATGGAACCATCTGACGTGGCAGGACTTAATGTAATCTCAAGAGTGTATTTATCTGCTAAAATATCCATACTACTAACAGTAGCACCTTTGATGATGTATGGAATATTCCAGATTTTACCTCCTGATTGTAATGAATAAGTTGCATTAATCGCCTTACTTAGGATACTTGTTCCAGTTCCACCATTATAGTGGAATGTGGCATTTACTTGTGTGTATTTACCATATTGTGCTATAAGTGTGTAATTGCCAGCATTAGTCCATAGTGGACCTGTGGCCAGAAAAGTTTTGGTAAAACTCCCATCCACTGATGGAATTAATTGAGCAACTGAAATTAGGTTCTTTAGTGTGTTAAAAACTCTGAGTGTTACGGCTGTTCCATTTTCTAAGTTTCTTACATGTCCTGTCATGACAACAGTATCTCCTTGATTATATGTTGGTAAATCCGTTTTGATGCTTAGAGGTGGTAAAGTGGATGAGCTTATCGTTCCATTCTGATGCAGCAGCTTGTATGCCGTTGTCACATTGGCATTTGGATTAGCTGGACCTCCAACTTGGGCTAAAACAGGTATGCTAATTGATACTGAAATTGCTAATATTATTATTAAAGTTGCAATAAAGATAGTTGATCTTCTCATACTTGCTAGCAAATACTCAAGGATCTTGAGTATTTATGTATTGATAAAAGAAAATTTGACTTCTAGTTCTAGTATTTTGGCATAAATCGTAGTCCAGTCTTTGCTGAAACTGCAATTATTGAAATTATTGCAATTGCAAGTACTAGAGCTGCGATTGGTCCAAATTCTGGAACTATCTGTGTACCGATTATCTCAATATCTTTATCACCCTGTAGGAATTGAACAGTTACATTTCTAAAATCATTATTTGCTGACTCCGTTTGTGATTTGACTTCAGCACCATCTATTAGTATGATAAAGGTGTCATCTTGACCTACATTTGTCTTTGCATCAATCAAAGCTCTTGGTAATTGTAGTGTGATAGTTCCATCATTTGTGGAATTTACTGAAACAATCACAGACAAACTCTGAGCATCTATGGTCATGGTCTTTACAGTACCTCCGCTTATGGTGTAATTGACATTGAAAGTCTGCTGACTGGTAGGATCTGTAAGCAGAAATACGTTACTGATAGGGATGCGAGAATTTTGAAAAGTGAAAGTGGCTTGTGCGGTTACATTCGGAGGACCGTATTGAACCCTGACCGTATAGGACCCATTTGATTTCCATAATACTCCTACAGCGTTGATGGATTTAGTATATTTACCATCTTGTGAAACATCAATCTGTGCTACTTGAACAAGATTGTTATTTGGATCAAGAATCTGAATGGTTAATGGGGTTCCAACAACTACTGATTTTACAGAGCCAGAGACTACGATTGTATCCCCTAGTGTATATGATGATTTATCAATACTTGTTGTAATTAATGCTTCTGTGGGAGAAGAGGCAGATGTTGTCTGTTGTGCGAAAATAGGAATAGACAATGCTGAGAATGATAAAACCACTATCATAAATATAGGTGCATAACGCATATCGGACTTGTCTTTCCGTTGTATATTTCCTTTACTATGTAGTAATAAAAAATGAAAAAGTAGAGTGTCCTAGTATTTTGGCATAAATCGTAGTCCAGTCTTTGCTGAAACTGCAATTATTGAAATTATTGCAATTGCAAGTACTAGAGCTGCGATTGGTCCAAACTCTGGAACTATCTGTGTACCGATTATCTCAATCTTTTCAGATCCTGCTTGGAATGGAATTGTAATATTCCTTGTGTCTACAGTGGGTGAATCTGTGAACGTTTGTACCTCTTCACCGTTGATTAGAACTACAAAGCTGTTGTCATTTGTACCGCTTTTTGCATCGAGCACTGATCTTGGAATATTAAGAGTAATTTGACCGTCATTATTTGCTTGCATGTTTACTACTAGAGTCTTAGATGCAGTGTTCAGTGTTGCTCCTAAAACTGTTCCACCATCGATGCTAAAATCAATGCAGTGTAATTCAATACCTATTGTAGCTGAGATCTGCTGTGGTGTACAATTTGTCTCACCGCCAGCACCAAGTGTGAACTGAGTCGTTGTTTTAAGTAATCCTTGTTGAGCTCCTGCTTGAACATAAATTGTATACGTTCCACCTGAAGACCATAGTGGACTTGAGGTATTGATTTTATCTTGGAAGTCGCCATTGTTGTTCAATGTTAGCTGGTTTACTTCTACAATATTTCCTACTGGGTCAGAAACTCTCATTGTAACAGTCTGTCCAGTTATTGCATTTAGGACATGTCCTGTAACAATTACTATTGACTGTTTGTCATACACATCTTTGTCGGTTGACACTGCGATTGGCAGGATTTGTTGAGATCCAGTACTGGCACGGATTTGGCCTGAATCTGTTGTTGTATCCGCCGGTGATAAAGCATATGCCGGCAGGATGCCTACTACAGCTGCCGTAGCAAGAATAGCGATCAACGCATATTCTTTATGAGTACTCATCTTATTTGCGATTAAGAAGCAAGACTATTTATGTATATTTAAAAAAGATTGTCACTTGTCGTAATGTTCTTTGTGTCACCAATAGGGACATAAATTATGCCGTTAATTAGAGATCGACATTTGTCTTTCCAAGTGTCCTTCATGTATGACTAGATTTGTACTCGAGTTTGTCAAGAATGAATTTTTCAATTATAAAATAATCTCCTCACCAGTTGTCATAAAAGATTCGGTGGTGTTGCAATGTTTGGTTCAAAATTACTGCAGTTCTATTTGCAAGAACTTAGAATTTTGGAAATAAATATAGTCGGGTGAATTATTCTAATTCTTCATTGTTATCTTGCTCGATAAATCGTTGTTTTGTATATTCTAAAACAACTTTTCCTTTATCCGTAAATAATTTGGTAATATCTAAAATTCCATCACAATACTAGTGGTTCTACCAAACTATGAGATCATACTTTTGTTTTGAGTTAAAGTTTTTCATATATTGCTTTTGTTGATCATTAAATTCATATAAATTGAAGGTTTCATCCCAAGAAATTTTATCAAAAACAGGCGTATTCAACTTTCTTTTCAATGGGTAGGAGCAAAGACATTTGAGATTTTTTAACGAAAGTGGTATCAGAAGATCGCGCTCATCAATCACATTGTTGTTATTTCCCTGCTCGTCAAGGGTCAGCGGCGTCTCT
>JBGPGB010000235.1:0-3612 GCA_041483595.1 Nitrosotalea sp. | reverse complement strand
CCTGAAAATATCCAATACTTTATAGAAGGATTTGAGGACAGGTAACCAAGTTTTGAAGAACCTAGTTATTTCAAAATTTGGAGGTAGCGCAGTTGGTGTAGATGGCATATTAATCCCAACAATTATCAAAAGGATAAATGAATTAAAAAAAGATTCAAAAGTAATTACCGTTTTTTCTGCCCCTCTCACAATATACAATGGAAAACAAAGGTCACTTACTGATATTGCACTTGAGATTGGGCATGGGGCAGAGAAAGGAAAAAATTTAGGTACAGATAGTCTAAGAAGACCATACCAGCAGATTGTTGAGTCAATAGACAAGAAGCTTCAAAATGAGTGCAATATAGTCATCGATTCTTTTCTAGGAAAAGCTGAAGCGGTTCTAGCAGATACACTACAAAAAAAAGAATTTGCCAACGAAACTAGAGCAAGATTACTTGCATATTCGGGTGAAGTTTTAATGTCACATGTTATGAATTATGTCTTGAAAAATTCTGGCATAAAGTCAGAAGTCATTACATTTGACATTTGGCCCATAATTACTGATAATAATTTAGAATCTGCAAATTTTCTGGCCACAGAGTCTTCAGAAAGAATGAATGAGGTAGAAAAGTTGTTAGAAAAAAATGATGTTTTGTCAATAGGTGGATTTATTGGAAAGACGGTAGAAGGTATAGAGACAACATATGAGAGAGGGGGTTCTGATAGAACTGCAGCCGATCTTGGGATTCTTTTTAGCAAGAAATACAATACTAGAATTGATTTTGAAAAAGACAGTGCTGTACTATCTGCAGATCCACGAATTGTCAAAGAAGAACTAGAAAGTATTACTCATCTCTCGTACAATGAGGCAAGAATTGCAGGAATGTTCGGAATGAAGATCCTTGATCCAATTGCAATAAAGGAGATTGTAGAAAATGGTATAGAAATGCCCATCATAATTACTGACATGGGTAAACCTGAAAATATCACAACAATCGAAAGAAACTATCTCGAAAAAAATGGTCATCCACTCAAAATAGTTACAGGGAAGAAAAATTGTGCTATTGTTAGAATTGAGAAGTGTTCATCGGAGAGACTATTTCATTCACTTGATAAAGAAAAAAGATATAGTGAATTTGTAGTTTTATCACCGTTTACTAAAGATGATATAGAGTTTACAAGAATATTATTTCTGGACGGTGACTATGTCAAGCGTAATGAAAGATTCATCTTGGGATTTGATTCATTGGCATCGATAACTTACAACAGAGGAGTCATTACTTTAATTGGAGATGAAATGTGGCGTGTCCAACAAGTTGCATCAAAAGCAAGTTCTAGAATAGGTGAAGCAGGTTTAAACATCCTCAATATGGATGCACAGGAAGAAACATCTCGAATCATAATTTTAATTGAAGATAGTGGAGATAACATAGAGAAAGCAATTCGTGCAGTTCATGCTGAAAGATCTAAAATAAAATTTGTTTAACTAAAAAATATCATCATCGGAATAATTTTTTATTGTATAAAATTAAAACGACAGTTTTACTTTTTTCTTTTTCTTCGAGCAGCATGTTGATCTGCCTTTCGCTTGTGTTTTCCAGTCTTTCTAGCAGCCATATCTGAAAATCAAATAATTTACTAGTAATTTATCTTTTGTATAGCTAAATTTATGAGAGCAATTGACCCCCTACAAGCCTATACCCGTAGGAAGTCAAAGTGGGTTTATTCTTGAGCCTCCTTATCTAGAATCAGCTCGGCGTTACCCAAAACACGCGCTAATGTATAGTATTATGAGGAAATATTTAGAGTTGATCTATATAGATCAAGTATATGACTCGCTGATTGCCCAAAGTACTAGTGCAACTCCAATCAATACATACCACTTGAAGTTTCTCCTGTCAAGAAATGCGTTCTTTGGAGTAAGTTGTCCTTCTGTTGTAGACATGCGAATCTTTCTCATTTCAAATCCATTACCTACAATACCAATAACAAACAAGGCAACAGAAATTAATGACAAGATAGGTTGTGGTACCATAGGAAAAGTTGCAGTATTCCTACATTTAAAGACAGTCTCATCTTCCAAATGTAGATGATTTATTCAGATGTGATTAATTCTTTAAATTACCAAACTCTATCTAATTTTGTATGAAGGAGCAAGGTAAGATTTGGATGAATGGTAAACTTGTACCATACAAAAATGCAAAGGTTCACGTCCTTACTCATGCGTTACATTATTCAACTGCCATATTTGAGGGAATTAGATGTTATAACACACCAAGAGGTCCAATGATTTTCAGATTACCAGAACACGTAGATAGATTATTCAAATCTGCAAAAATGTATTCAATGAAAATTCCTTACTCAAAAAAAGAAATTTCAGATGCTATAATCAAGACAGTCAAAGTAAACAAATTGAAAGAATGTTACATTAGACCTATAGCATATTATGGTCATGGAGTAATGGGTCTTACACCAACTCCAAACAAGGTAGAAGTTGCAATAGCTTGTTGGGAATGGAATCTTGGTGAGTCCAGTGCAGGAAAAGTTCGTGGTGCCAGATGTAAAGTATCAAGTTGGCTTAGAATAGATTCTAGATCTCAGCCCATGCAGGCAAAGGCTGCATCAAATTATGCAAATGCTGCTCTTGCAAGAGTTGAAGCTCTAAGAGATGGTTATGATGAGGCGATCATGTTAAATTATCATGGTAAAGTATCCGAAGGGAGCGCAGAAAATATTTTCATAGTAAACAAGGGAGAGATATCAACACCTCCACTTAATGCTGGGATCTTGGATGGAATAACAAGAGATAGTGTTATCAAAATAGCAAGGTCAGAGGGACTAGTAGTAATTGAAAGAAATATTGACAGAGAAGATCTGTACGTTGCAGATGAAGTCTTTATGACTGGTACAGCAGCTGAGGTAAAATCAGTAACAGAAATTGACAGTGTAATCATTGGGGATGGTAAACTAGGAGAGGTAACCCATAAGTTACAAAATGCTTTCTTTGAAGCGTCAAGAGGAAAAGATGAACGCTTCTTAGAATGGTTTACTCCAATCTAGAACCAAAACCTGAAAGATTCAAGTATACCAAATCAAATATAGAATTTGATGGTTCTATCAATGGTTGATCAACACAAACCAAAATGCTATCTATGTAGCAACGTGTTTGAGAATTTGGAAGAACTAAGAAAACATCAAGAAAATACACATAAAGAATTTGTGGAATTTCACAAGGATGCAGGCGATCATTCTTCTACTCCTGGAGATGTGACCATCTTTTAGATAAACATGGAGTGTAATGAGACTGCCAATCCAATTTGTTGGTTTTGTAGAAAAGGCCGTCATGAGGATTGCATGAAGAAAATTCCTACCTCTGAAAAGTCAGAAGGTCCTCATGATTGTACATTTGATACAAAACTTGTAGATTGTCAGTGTAATCATTAAATTTAATCAGAAAATATATAAAATAATCAAATTTTGTATCATCTAAATTAATTATTTCAAGATTATTCGGTATGAGGAGTTACTCTAGTTTCTATATCTTCTTCAAGTTCTTTAACCAAACCTTTCCACCATTGTTCAAATTCTTTCATGTCTTTTCAAAACTCACAAAACCCTCTTTATAGATCT
>JBGPGB010000234.1:0-3614 GCA_041483595.1 Nitrosotalea sp. | reverse complement strand
TGCAAGTCTTTCGTATTTACCAATCTCCATCTTTTTTGCATTTACCATAAACCTACAATATTCTGTGTAAAATCCAGGTCGCCATTCTAACATGTAGGCAATGTATTTATTAAAATCCTCAAATTGTTCATCATTTCTTATCATGGTTTCTGCATTAAACCACCTAATGTTTGGACACCATTTTTCAGAATTAGGTATGGGTTTTTTGAAGTAGTTTTCACGATGATAAGGATCGCTCCACCTACTCTGCCACCATGTTACAGCATTTCTGACAAAAGTAAATGGCTTTTTCCCCAATAGTAATTCAGGAAATTTTGGCCTTAGCTCTGCCAATGACGAGTGCTTTGTACTGCCAGCAGTCTTAGTTTTTATTAAATTAGCATTCTGTAGTGCCTCTTTAACCCACGTTCCGCCGCATTTAGGTATATGGATAAAAATTGAATTAGTTAGTATGATAGCCATTTCTCTTTTAACCTTTCTAAATCCTCATCCTTTGCCTTCCACTTAAACTCCGTCCATACATCAATGCTCATCCCTCTATTAAGTCCAGTAAAGTGCAGACCAAACGTTTCTTCCCTAGCCATCAATTCATTCCACTCAGTAACATATCTCATAATGCCTGCAAGAATGATTTGCTTATTGGATATTGCTCTATAATTCTTTTGCATCTTAATCATAGCCGCAACAACACCTTGAGGATTGGCATGGTGATAATCTCTACGGCCATACTTAATATAGAAATTAATAATCCACTTCTCAAAATCAAACCCTGCTGGCATTCCATACATGCCTGAATTAACGTTTAAGCCTTCCTTGGGTACGACATCTTTATAGTTGCCATAGTGTTGAGTATTAAGGGATTCGGTTGTAAAAAAGAAGTTCTCACTCTTCAAAAACATATCGACAATTGGATGCCGTTTAAGAAGAATAATATCATTATCCATGCTAATTTCTTGAGCCTCTATTCTTAAACGAGGAGGCCAAATAAGCCACTCAGTTTTGTCTGGTGGTGGTTCTAAAATACATGGTTGTTCGTGTGAATTAACTATAGAAACACCATCAATGCCTCTAATGTATTTTTCGGCACGTTTGGTGAGATTGTTGAAGGCGATACAATGATCTGCCTCTGGATAAAGGTTCTGCGCCTTGACTACAGCGTATTCTAGACACTCTATTCCTTCTCTAAGGCAATTACCGCCTATGGTCCATCTAAGTAGTGGTTTCATAGAGTTTAAATAGTAAATAAATTACTTTTTATCTAAACTTCTAGCGTAACTGTCTATCACATATTGTAAAACATGTAATAATATTTGAACCACTGGCTTGTCTGGGAATCGTGCCTCTATATCAGCAAAAACAGCGTCTATATCTTGTACTAAATCACCAGGAATAGGAGGCAATGGTGCAGGTGGTACTGGAGGTACTGGAGGTACTGGAGGTACTGGAGGTACTGGAGGTACTGGAGTTGGTGGAATAGGAGGTATTGGTGGTACTGGAGGATTCGGATTATTAACAATTGCGAATACAGCTTCCGTACCTACATAATTAGCGCCGTATTTGATCCAGCAATAACCACCATCAGCCCACTCAGAACCCCAAGAATTACGCAATAGCCAAGCGCCTTTAGAGTCATCCCATCCAACTAACATAATATCGTGATTAATTTCTGAATAATTGCCATTGAAGACTTCACCCGGCTGAACGTTCATAAAAGCATCATCGGCAGCAATAGCAGCGCCTACACAACCATAATTCTTAATGGCGTTTTTAATGCTTTGAACACTTGCAACTCCATTATGGTCAGAACTATCGGCAAAGCCCCAATCATCAATTTTGTGTAAAAGCATTGAAGATGAATAGTGACATCTACCTGCTCTGGCTTCATATGGTCCGTAGTCTTCTGATGTTGGAAGTCCTTTAGTTTTAGCCCAATCTAGAACGGTTGTGTTATCATCGCCATCACATCCGCCGTTGTTTCCGCAAGAAAGAGTGTATTCCTCAGATAATACTGTTTTCTCTGTGAAGATTCCTGCTTTATTATAAGCCACTTCTACGACACCTGTGCCGGAGAAATCCCAACAAGAACCGCAGTTTCCTTGGTCTTTAACGTCACCAATCCATCCATGTTGGCGACTGTCCCATACTATTTCTGTGGCATCTGGAAGTCGCCATAAACTTGCTGCGTGCTTTTCACGAGATAATTGCTTTAAGTGTGCTAGATTATTTGGTTCTACCCGACCGACTTTATAAAATTTACTCATGTCATATTTAGACACTACTACCAAAAAATAAAGACACTCAAAGTGTCTTTATTTGATAACCTTACATACCTACTATTCATCCCCCTCAACATCTACTTCAACAATCTGGTCAGCATCAACTATAGCATCTCCAAACATACTCAAGTAGTAGTTTATTTCAGAGGCATCCTTAGCGTCTACAAGTGCTGGACAAGCTAATAAAACCTCAGCCGGAATGTTGTTCCTTTCCTTAGAACTCTTGAACGTTATTTCTTGTCCACCAGCCCAAGGCTCTTTAATCTTATAATTGCCTGCTTTTACGGCTTCAATTCTACCAGTTTGAAGCATTAACTCAAGTAGTCCTGAAAATGGGTCTATTCCACGATCAAAGAAAAGCCTAACGCCTCTAACTTCCATGAATGGCCTAAAACACTTATTCTTGATGCACTTCACATTAACGTTAATACCAATACTGTTTCCAAGATTGTCTTTAATCTGCTTAGAACTCGATAATCGGATTCTCATAGAGGAATAAAACTCTAGCGCCATGCCACCACCTGCTGTGGTAGTAGGGTCGCCGAACATAACTCCAATCTTGCTTCTAATCTGATTGATGAAGAAGATGGTTACATTGTTCTTAGCTAGCACTGGTGGAAGTTTGCGAAGTTCCTTAGAGCAAATCTTAGCTCTCTCACCTGGCTTATCACTTCCTGCGCCAGCTTCTTTCATAGCTGCTTTACTGACCGTTTCCATGTCTAGTTCAGTCTCAGCAAACTCTCTTTCGGAAGGCGATACTGCAATGCTATCATAGACAATTACTAAAGGTCTATCTAGTGGAACTTTGACTTCTTCCCTAACTTGACGGATTGTTTTGTGAATGCGGTTAAAGGCATTTTCCAAGGTGTCTGCTACAATAACTAAGAACTTCTTTGAATCAACATGACTTGCCTTAATAGCAAATTCTTTAGACAGTGATTGTTCGGCATCTAGCATTACAGCGATACCGTCTGCTGTCTGACATCCTCTTAGTAGGTTTGTGCCGAATAATGTTTTGCCAGAAGAGGAGTTTCCAAAGCCTTCTATAACACAGCCACCAGGAACACCGCCGCCACAGAACTTACCGGAGAGGATAAAGTTTAGTCCTAGAACTCCAGTGTCAATGCAAGGCCAAGCAGCTTTATCTCTGTCATCTAGAATTTCCGCTCCGATACCCTTACTCAGTTTTCTGAAAAGTTCGTCATTGATTTCAATTTCTATTTCGTCTTCTTTAATTTTTCTGGCCATATTATTCCTTAATGAATTGACTTAGTGTATATTTTCTTCTTAAACGTGGTGCTTGTTTCCATTTAAGTTTATCTTCATCCGACTTGAGTG
>JBGPGB010000233.1:0-3618 GCA_041483595.1 Nitrosotalea sp. | reverse complement strand
TTGATTATTTATATTAAATCCCTGCTCTTTTAATAACCCATATACGGAAGGATGAGCAATGACATCACAATCCAAATTCCTCATAAATCTGCAATATTGAAACAAGTCCCCGAATCCCTGGTCTTGATATATTAAAACCCTACTCTTACCATCCCAGTCAGGCTTTTTGTGCTTATTCCTGATTGTCATTGCTACTTTATTGCCTTTAAATCTCCATTCTAATTCTTTCCAGGCTTCTTTCCAGTTATTAGTAAACCCCAAATAGCACCCATATTCCCAATGAGCTTGAGCATCATTAGGATTTAATGCTATTCTTTCTAGAATTTTATCTAACACAGGTTAAATATAGTATGCGATTCAGCAACTTTATGTTTTATGAAATGGCTATGAGATCAGGCAACCTGGCGTTATATACACAGCCTGGTTTTGTTGTATTGTTTGAACCTAGTTGGCAATGGAAAAAAGCCTTTAGAGAACAAGAAATGGAGTACGCTGAAAGCCTAGTATTTGGCATTATGGAAATGAGAGACAATACTATGTATAAAAGCTGGGAAGTTGATGCCGTATATGCGCAACAAGGATACGGACCATTTACCTATCTTATAGCAATGTCTACAGTATATCCTGATGGACTATCACCAACTAGGATAAAGACCCAATTAACACCAGCAGCAAAAAGAGTATGGACTGAATTTTATTCTGGACAAGGACAAAAGTTAGTTGATCCAGTGCCATTAGAAGGAGCAAAGCACCACGAAGAATCTTATTTGAATTGTAAATATGTTATTAAGAGTCCAATTAGTACACAACCAATGATACAAAAAGCCAATGCATTCTTTCGTCAAGATAGAACCGGAACATGGAAAGACTTATTTCTAGAAATGACCAACGGATTGCTTAGAGCAAAGATGTCGGAGATTTACTAATGAAGTTTAAAGAATGGTTAATAGAATCTGTAACAATAACAGTAAAAGATGTTGTTAATGAAGACCCACCTAACAATGTTTATGATCTTTCTGTTTATATTAAAGAAAAACTTAGAAAGATTCCAGGCTTTAACGACGGCACAAACCCTGAGTTATTCACTATAGATGGTTATACTGATGGTCCAGAAGGTGTATTGAATTTTTATACAAAGAACATTCCACCAGACAAAGTTCCAAAGATACTACAAGGTGCTTTATACTATTTGGATTCTTTAAAGGTTCAACACGGTCAACCAAAACACGACAAATCTGGAATGTTTAAGGGTGAAGATGTTATACGCATTCCTGTTAAAATTACACCATTTGAGAGAAAGAACGCACCAGAAATGAATATGGCTAATGGAATGGCAGATCATTTGTTTAGAATGTTGAATTTAGATTATATGGCTGATGATAGTGGAATTATTAGTGCGCATGATTTACTCATTAAAATTGATAATATGCCAGATTTTCAAGTGGGCCAAAGTGTAGTTAAGCCTTCTGTAAATAAAAACTTCCATAATTCTGGAATGGATGAAGATAGAATGCGTCGAAACATAGAACAGCTTCGGACGATTGCTAAATGGGCTATTGATAATGGCTATACTGATTTAGAGTTGTCTTAAATATTTCTAATAGAAATGACCATAAGTAAATATATACGATAGATTAACCAAGAGGATAAAGTATGCCAATTTCATCAACAGACCTGCTTTTTAAGTATTCAGTTACAACTGGTTCTGCCGGTAACACAACAACCCAAGGCAACCCAAATGCCAGTATAGGTAAGTATATTTCTACTACTCAATGGACTGGCGGAACTCTTAATGACTTATTCAATGACATTACGGGTGATGAGAACGCTGCTTCGCAAATTGATTATCGTTGTATTTTCATTCACAATAACCACGGCAGCTTAACACTCTTAGGTCCAGTTTTGTGGATTGCTAGTGAAGTCGCTGGTGGAGCTAACGTTGCTCTTGGAGTAGACACAACAGCCGCTTCCGTTGTAGGCAGTTCCTCAGCACAAGCAATAACAGCAGCAAATACACTTACGGCCCCAGGCGGTGTTAGCTTCTTTACAAGTTGTATCAATAAAGGAAGCGGATTAGCTTTAGGCGATATTCCAGCAGGACAGGTAAAGGCATTTTGGCTTAAACGACTAGCAACAGACAGTGCCGCATTGAATAACGACGGAGTTACAATACAAATTGAAGGCGATACAAGCGCTTAATTTATGGATTAGTGAATATATACATTAAAGGAGAATTAATATGATAGAAATGCCACAAAGCCCAGGTAATAACCAAGTCAGAGTAGATCGTCCAACTGTTGACTTCACCGTTCGCCAAGATTGGTTGGATAATATTGCTGTTCCAGTAGGACAAGCAGATTTTGTAGACGCTAATGATCCAGCAGACCCAGATAATGCAGGACATGCAGCTTATTTGGCTGATTTTGATCCTAGAAACGATCATGGTAAATCAAATCCACTTAATCCAAATAGTTCAAATTATACGAACTATAATCCAACACAAGGCCGAAAAGACCTTTTGTAACCTGATTAAAGCTCAAGAAAAACTTGGGCTTTTTCCATTAATACTATATGAGAAGTTACGACGAGTTTTTGTTCAGTGAATCAAAGCAGGTCGATACAGATAATAATGAAAAATTTGTAGAGAAGAGACGTGCAGGCGCAGAGGATATTGCGCATAAAGCATCTACAAAAGGCGGTTATGCTGAACTAACTGCATGGCACTTTAAGGCGAAGTTGCCAAAATATAAGGAAGCATTGAAAGCAATTAAAAACAGGGAACCGTTGGCCTTTTTTGAGCGTAAATACAAAGAGACAATGGATTCTCTGCATGGTACAAAACTTAGTTCTCAGAAGCAGTTTCAAAAGATTATGGGAGAACTAGAAGTGTGGGGTGAGATAGTTATTCAACTTAAATCTGGCAAGAAGTATTAAGTGATATAGATATCATAATCTAAAGCATCAAAATCATCTCTATAAAAATTCTTTACCTTCTTGGTAATCCATCCCTTATTATAATAATCTCTCCAATCGCCATAATCATGCGAACCAGGATAAGTCAATTGAATTTTCTTTTCTCTCACAAATGGCAATAATTTTAACTCTTTCTCTAGATTATCTTTTGATATGATTTTTATTGGTTTATTAAAAAACTCTTGTGCGTATTGAATGCAAGATATTTGTGGAGCAAGATAATCAGGTAAAGGAATACTGGCACAAGGATTCCATTTCTCATGTCTGTCCGGCATCTTCTTTATGTACTTTACAAAATCTGGATATAAAACATTAGCAAAATACTTCTTATTAAAGGGTTGCCCGCCATGTGCCTCTCTAAAAAGCATGTTCCATCTTGATATCAGTCTTGAATATGGATTGCGCTTTGTAGTGAATACGAAATAAGAACGATATCCTTTAGATATTCCATGATACTTTCCAGTTTGAAAAGCAGAATAATTGCCCTTCGCCCAATTTCTTACTGCTCTTGAAGCATTTTTGGGTAAAGCTATACAAACGAATCTGTCGTCATCTGAAACTATCATTGAAATATATAATGATTTTGTTCCGATTTATTTTGCTATAGTATAAGTGAATTTTATTGTTGAGAAATTCGACGTTATA
>JBGPGB010000232.1:0-3627 GCA_041483595.1 Nitrosotalea sp. | reverse complement strand
TCTCTGATATCATTTCCTACAGGTTTTCTTGTAATCTTGGGATCACCTATTACTCCAATCAGATCATCAATTATCTGGAAAGCAATTCCTAAATTTCTGCCAAATGTAGATAATCTTACCACATGAGAAAAATTTTTGTTTGCCGCTATTGCTCCCATTGCGCACGATGCTACAAATAATGATGATGTTTTTTTCTCAATCATTTTGATGTATTGATTTTCATTTGGTATTTTACTTGATTTTGCCATACTGATGTCAAGTGCCTGTCCCTCACACACATCGGTACAGGCTTTTGCTAATGTGGCAACAAGATTCAAACCAACGTCTTTTGACTTGTGAAGATAAGATTTTGAAATGGTTTCAAATGCTTTTGAAAACAGCAAATCTCCTGCAAGAATTCCAATTGGCGTTCCAAATCTTACATGAACAGTAGGTACACCATGTCTTACCTCATCATTATCCATGATGTCATCATGTACCAGTGTAAAATTATGTATCATTTCAACTGCTGCTGCTGCAGGTATTGCCTGCTTTGTAGTTCCTCCTAAAAGTTGGCAGCTCTTTATGACCATATATGGCCTCAATCTTTTTCCTCCGTGATCAATCAAGTAACTTGCTGCTTGGTATAGGTCCTTAGGCTCGCCAGAAAGTCTAGATGAGAGAAATGAGTCTATCTTGGATGCTGTTTTTGCAAGTTTTTCCAGCTTCATTCTTTTTTAAGCTCCCATTTATGATCTGGAAAATGATACTTTAGTGATTCTTCTAGTTGACTCTTGAGATCCGTTTTATTCCACATCTTGAGTACCTCTTTATGTCTATCATCGATGTTATGACTTGACTCTGGTAGAAAATACAATGCCACTAGTAGCCATGGACAGAAAATCCACGGTGTTTTTTTTATCTCTGATAATATTTCTTCTAGTGTAACCCACCTGACGTCTGAAATTTCCCCTTCTACAAGCTTTATTTTTGTAGGGTCGTCTAATATTCCGATTAGAGTGCCACAAACTTCATTTTCTGATCCAATGTCTTTGTAACGAACATGATACTCAAACTTGTGCAAGTAATCTAGTTTGCACGTCACCCCTAATTCTTCAGGTAATCTTCTTTCTGCAGAAGAGATGTAATTCTCTGACTGTCTTGGATGACTAGCTACAGTTCCATCCCAATCTCCAGGCCATAACATCTTCCTCATGCTTCTTTGTGTAAGCAAAAGTTTTCCCTCTTGATTGAATAAAAATATGGTAAAAGCTCTGTGAAGCTTTCCATTGGGCAAATGACATTTTATTTTCTCTTCAGTTCCGATTTGATTATCATTACTGTCTACTAAAATAAGATATTCCATGTTTATCCTCTAAATATTGTTCCCTCAAAACTCTTACCATTTATGGCATTTGTTATTCTTTTTGGGATATTTCCATTTACAAAGAAGACATTTGTTCCACCCTTTGATATGCTGAAGGCTTCCTTTATTTTACGTGACATCCCTCCAGTTACATCCATTGTTACTTTTGAGGTAATTGGTTTCTCTTTAGTAATCTCACTCAAAAGTCTCTTGCTCTTCATATCCGAATATACTCCATCCACATTTGTAACAAAAATTGCAAGCCGAGGACGTAATATTTTGGAAAGAATCCCCATAATTCTATCTCCAGACAAGATGTAAAACTTGTTTTTCCCAAACCACATGACATCCCCATAAGAAATAGGAGTTAACCCTGTCTTTGCAATCTTGGGAATTTCTTTAACTTTCTTGGTTAATGGCCTATCGCCTATCATAAAATCACTTGGAGGTAAACAATATGGTTTTAGACCAGATTCCAGAAATGACTCAAGTACAATACTGTTTAGTTCTACCATGGAATTTTTGACAACAGACACTCCTATAGCACTATGTCTTTCGGGTTTTGTATGCATGTCATACTTTACCGACCAATAATGTCCAAAGGAACCTCCTCCATGTACGATAACAAGTGGCTCACTCACATTTTTGAGGCTTGTGGCAATTCTTGTTAATGAATTTCTATTGGGTGTCAATGGCTTTTCTTTGTTGGTAATTATTGAACCACCGAGTTTCATCAAGATCATGATTTTTATCAGTGCTACGGACGGTTTTAAAAAGTATCTCCTGAAATCATTTGATGATTACAAATTTCTTTGGTTTTCACAAGGTAGCAATATGTCTAATTTCATTTCTAAACAGATATCTATCTTGTAAATTGTTAATGATTTTTAATCTGAACTAATTCTTAGTATCTTTATGAATATGTGAGTCCGTTATAATCTATTTTTGCCAAAAAACAATCTGAAAATTTTCTTAAATTGTCTAGTGTATCTTTAATATTGGAATTATCGATAAGAGAAATAATACATCCACCTCCACCCGCTCCTGTTATCTTTGCCCCGTAGGAAGTCTTCTTTGCTTCTCTGACTAGAAAATCTATTTTTTCTGTTGAAATTCCTATCTGTTTTAGCAAATCATGATTTTTTGACATTAATGAACCTAATTTATTCAAATTATTTTCTTTCAATACCGTAATGGCATTATTTACTATCTCAATTTCTTGCTCACATAATTTCCTGAAAAAATCTTCATTTTTTTCTTTAAAATTCTTTACTTGTCTTACAACATCTTGAGTGTTATGAATCTGTGCAGAGTTTGATATTATGAAATTTAACTCATTTTTTGATGAGATGTTCTGAAATCCATTCTTTAGATCATATGACATTAGTCCACCAAATGTTGAAACCGATGAATCCGCACCTGAATTCTGTTCAAAGATTGTACGTTCTGCCTGTATAGCTCTTTTTACCACCTCATCCTTTGATAATCTATTAAACAGTCCATTAACAGAAGCTGTAGCGGCAACACACGAAGCAGATGATGAACCAAGTCCTATTCCAGGAGGTATCTCGGATTCTAAAACTATCTCTATTCCTTGCTCTGCGGAATTCTCTTCTATTGCTTTCTGTATAACATAGAAGAAAGGCTTCATAAATTTTTGTGGTACCTTTTCTAAATTGTTTAATGAATTTAGATCCATCTGAGATTCTCCTATCGAAGATCTTACTCTGACTATCTTTTCATCCAAAAATTTTGAGGTTGCGGTAATCCTCATGTCTATGGAGCAGAGTACAGCCTTGATGCCATACACCACAAAATGTTCCCCAAAAAGGATAATCTTTCCAGGAGCAGATGCAACAGATTTCATGAAAAAACTATCGATGCATATCCCACCACTGAGCTTTTATCACCTGTTATGTCACCACTGGTAGCGTATTTGATCAAGGTGCCCCTGACTGCTCCCAATTCTTTACAAGCTATCATAGTGGATGCAATCGCTCCATACCCACATGCACTAACCTGCTTTTCCTGTAATGTGCTATAAAATCTGTCTACATTCAAGCCAACTATTGTTTCTATCAAAGATTTATCCTGTTCATGTGCAAAATCATTTGGTTCGTAATGAGTAAAATCAGAAGAACCAATTATCAAGGTCTTCTTAATTTTAGCAATCCTTGCTATGGCTTTACCAATTTCAGTTGCAGCATGATGACTTTGATCAATTAAAATTAAAGGTAGAATTTTGAATTTATGAGAAAATATTTCTTGAAGCATCGGAAGTT
>JBGPGB010000231.1:0-3636 GCA_041483595.1 Nitrosotalea sp. | reverse complement strand
TCAATCTTTCTTGGATAAAAAAATAATAATTTTCTAATTAAAAATAGTAACTTGAATTTCATAACATAGATAAGGTCAAGTAATGTAGACTAGATGAAAAAAATATGGAAAAAGGATTTGTCTTGATCAACTGTGAATTGGGGGCTGAAGACTATATCGTCGAAGAGCTAAAACTTATTCCTCAAGTAAAAAACGCCCACATCACATTTGGTGCCTATGATGTGATAGCAGAGATCCAAGCCAACAGTTCAGATGAATTTGACAAGACAGTATCTCAAAAGATTCGCAGTTTATCTCAAGTTATGAGCACAATGACACTCAAGGCCAATTGACACAGATTCTAACAAAATTTTCCATCATACATTGCATAACCCAACAAGAGTGATTTCAGGATTAAAGCTACGGAATGGTACAAATGACAATCAGGCAATTGCCAGTCAACAATTTTGAGGATTGTATAATAAACTATGAAAATATCAATTTATTAAAATATCCTTTTAATACTATATTAAAAAGAAGATTCAAGGCTAGAAATTCACAGCGTATACAACCTAAGACTTGGCAAGTAAAGACAGTTCATCCAAAATCCCACCTACAAATCTATTGTGTCTAGTTTTGGCAATCTCTAGATTTGCAAGTTTTGATATCTCTCCAGCTAGATTATCATCACCAGCTAACAACAGCTTTAAGGTATTGTAATGAATCAAGACCGTCGCATCATCTTCTCCAGAGATAATTTTGCCCAAAAGTTTTTTCATAGTATCAATCTTGATCTTGACCGGGATTTTTGGAAAACAGTGTTGCAGTATATTTCCCACTAAATTTTGATGTTCTTGGCCAACTAAAATATTGAGTCTAAATTTTGGAATATCTGTCAAGTCTTTAACCAAATCTAGTAATGGGTTTTCTGAATCTGCACAATATTTTGCAACCAAGATAACAAACTGTGACTTTGTAACATCATCAAGTTCATAAGGAAACTCTAAACTTTTACCTGCCTCTATTGTAAACTCTGTAACAAGAAAGAGAAGTTCCAAAGGATCGTTGATTGCGCGTTTACTATATTGTACTGGATGGCCTACAAACATGTGGTTTAGCTTGGCAAGTGTTTGTGCAAAGATCAAGCTCTTTTGTTGTCCATCTTTTAACTTGCGGGCAAGCTTGAGACAAACCACCATAAACAGAACATACTCTTTGATGGTAACATTCAATGGCAAGGCAAGGGCCTCAAATTCGCTTGTAAACCTCTCAAGAACTTTGAGTATTCTCTCCTGCTTGTCCAATCTGCGCAGATCAAGCCTACCCTCTGTGCGTGTGGAACTGTCAGTGATTTCTCCAGCCATCAATATTCCTTTATTTTGTACATTTGAGAAAATCGGACTTGCCTGTTTTAGTGCACTTAGAATATACTCTAGTTGTCCTATTCCAGACCTCCTGCGACTTGTGACAAGATCCTCTACAGATTTTATCAGATCCTCAGACATTCTATTGAGATAAATCAACCAATAGATAAATCTGACAAGGTAACTTTATCTTACTTTTCCTGTCTGAGATATAGATGAAAAGATTTTGCATATTTTCACTTTAGATGAATAAACACTCAATTTACAATAATGAAAAGATCAAACTTAACTAGTTTATTATCCTCATGAGTTCAGGGTAAACAGTTATGACTCCAAAGTTCTCATGTATGTTGATAATTACAGTTCTCCTAGTGGGTACAATAATAATTTCACAATCTTGGCATCCTGCGTTTGCAGCACCTGGTGATTACATTGTAGTTGATAATGATGATCATCTACTCTCCATAGACCATGCAACTCATACTGTTTCCACAATTACTTCAAACGGCCTTGGATGGCCTAGTTATGTTGCCATAGATTCTGTTGGAAACTATATTGTAGCAGATAGAAATGGAAAACTGTTTTCCGTGGACCATACAACTCGTGATGTATCAACCATTGTTTCAAGCGGTCTTGGAACACCAAATGGTATCGCCATTGATTCGAGCGGAAACTATATTGTAGCAGATTATAACGGTAAACTGCTTTCAGTTGACCATACAACTGGTGCTGTATCCACAATTGCATCTAGTGGGCTTGGAATACCATCTGGCGTTGCCATTGACTCGAGCGGAAACTATATTGTAACTGATCATAGTGGCAACTTACTTTCAGTAGACCATACAACTGGCGCCGTATCCACAATTGCATCTAGTGGGCTTGGAAGGCCAGATGGCGTTGCCGTTGATTCGAGCGGGAACTATATTGTAGCAGATTATAATGGAAAACTGCTTTCAGTTGCCCATGCAACTGGCACTGTATCCACAATTACCGCTAGTGTCCTGGGAGCTCCATTTGGTGTTGCCATAGATTCTGGCGGGAACTATATTGTAACTGATAATACCGGTAGATTACTTTCCGTGGACCATACAACTCGTGATGTATCCACTATTGCTTCCAGCGGTATTGGAAGACCAAATGGTGTAGCCATATCTCAAATCTCTGAAATAAGTTCATCTGGTAACACAGGTTCATCTGGTAGCACAGGTGATCAAGGTTTATCAGCATCCATCATACCAAAATGGGTTAAAAATAATGCCAAGTGGTGGGCTGACGGCTCTATTGGAGATAATGAATTTATCCAAGGAATTCAATATTTGATTCATATTGGAGTAATGGAAATTCCGCATGGACAGTCCAATTCTGGGTCCTCTCAACAAATTCCACCCTGGATTAAACATGATGCAGGGTGGTGGGCCAGTGGAGAAATCTCTGAGGGCGAGTTTGTCAAAGGAATCCAATATTTGATCAACAATGGAATAATCAAAGTCTAAATTTTATCCTTGCAAAAATAGTTCAATAAAATACAGAATGATGGATTAAATTTGGTCATCAATAAGCTTCAAACAGAATTAGATGTGATTTTTACTTTTCTTACGGGATGGTTTGAAATCTTCCTATGTAAATCAACTATTGACTCTTCTCTAAATACTAGTTTACACCTATAACATATCCACACAATCCGTGTTCCCAAGTCTTGGTCTTTCAACAGGTCACTTTTCTTGTGAGAATTCTCATTATTGAGATCCCACTATTATGGATAATTAGCATTTCCACACATTCACACTAGTTTTGATAAATATGAGATATTAGGAGTATTTTTTATTACATACATTTAATGGAAAATATGAAGTCAATTCGTCTTTTCTAAAACTAGGCATTACACTTTTACTCGAAGTCAATATAGTTTGAAAAAATCATATCAAGAGTTAGGTAGATTGTAATTATTTATTCAAATTCTTCTCTAATTTCAATCACTTTGAATTGTATAAAAATAAAAGAGTTGGGAGTAGATTATTTATCTACGTTATTTTCAGTGAACACAGATTGCTTGAACTGTTATTGTATCCGATGACACACTGCTTTGAGCAGTTACTGACCATGTATCTGAAAGTGTTGACATTGACGAAGTTACACTTCCGGTTGACCCAGAGGATAGAGTGTATCCTCCACCAATCACATGATCGCCAGAATCACAAACTGCTATTTCAGTTAATGGTGATGATGCGATTGTGAAAGGTCCTGCGGACTTGTAGACTATGCTTCCAAATGCTCCAGTGTTACCTTGTGAACC
>JBGPGB010000230.1:0-3644 GCA_041483595.1 Nitrosotalea sp. | reverse complement strand
TCTTGTATTGAGCTAACGCATTAACTAACATAAACCTATTTTCTATTCTGCCAACAATTTCTGAAACATCTTTTGCACCATAAACATCTAACAATTCGTTTTTGGCCATCTTGCCACCCTCGACTAGATGCCTGCTTACTATTTCTTTATCAAGATCAGACTCTTTGGCTTTGAGAAGACTTAGAACATTTTTCTTGTCTATCTCAGATCTAATAAGATCTCGAATTAATCCCTCATCACCTTGGAAGAATTTGAGTGACTCTAGTAAATTATGGTAGTAGAAAGTCTGAAGTGCTGACATCATAGGTCCGAGATCTCCAGTCTTCTGATATGTTTCCAAGTGTTGCATCAGTACTGTTCCATAATTGTATTTCACAAGTTGGTTTACTACACCATCAACTCCATTCTGAGATAGTATTATTTTCATCTCATCATGAGAAATATTTCCAGCCGAGATTCCAGCAGGAACATTTCTACTTGAGACAAGAAACGATTCTGTCTCAGAGATGGGTCTTCCCATGCTCTTGGCAGAAAGTATAAGCTCAATATTGTAAATATCCCATTTTGAAAGGTATGCTCTAACAGCAGACTTGCCGCTAAATGGAGTTACCTCTAATGCTATCTTATTGATATAAACGAGATGTCTGTTAAGTGCAACCTCTAAAAGATCGGTTTGCTTGAATACAGATGCTGCCTTTTCAATCTCTGGCTGATACCAGGTAGACTCGAGTGTTTTTATCATCTCAGTCTCATCTTTTGCCTTCATCAGGTTTTGCATTACTTCCTTTGAGAGAAGATTAAGAGAGATTGCTTGTAACCTACCAAATGATGATGCGTATTGTGATGTTGGCATTACATTTTCTCCGAGAGGAAGCTCTTGACTTGGTCTTCATTGGTTCTAAGTAATTCTTCGAAAGTAAGGTCCAATTCTCTTGTTCCTTCTTTATTTTCTGCAATGATACCACCAAGAGTCTTAATTGACTTGCCAGTGGTTACTCCAAGTTCCTTGAGAATTGATTTGTCTTCTTCTCGGCAGTGAACAATAATATTTTGACCTAGCTTCTTTTTTGAATTGTTAATCATAGATTCAAGAGCTTTCTTGTACTGAGGATTCTTTGTGTAATTTTCTATCTCTTGTCGGATTACTACAAATGCAGATTGCATATTAGCATTTATAGAATCAAAAATGATCTTTTTTGCTTGAAGTTTTGAAGCCTCGATTATTCTTGCTTGCTCTCTTTCTGACTTGACTTTAGCTTCAATTGAAAAGCGTTCCTGAGTCTCCTTGATAATATGATTCATCTCTACTTGGAGTTTAGATTTATTTTCTTGGAGATCTTTTTCCATTCCCTCGATCTCTTTTCGCTTTCTGTTCTCTATCTCTTGAATGAACGTTTCAATGCTCATTAATGAAACCCACTATAGTATGCCAAGTAACAAGATGATTCCTAATACAAATCCAATGATCCAAAGAGTTTCTGGAATAACGAAGAAGAATAGTACTTGACCAAACTTCTCTGGTTTCTCAGCAATGATACCCATACCAGCAGCACCAATACCTTGTTGTGCGTTACCAGTACCAATAAGACCACCTGCGATTGCAATTGCAGCAGCAATTGCCAAAAGTGGTTTTGTTAATCCGCTAGTAGCAGGAGAAGTATCTGCAGCAAATGCAGGAGTTGTTGATACGAATGTTGATAGTGCAATTGTTAATCCTGCAACTATAACTAAAAGTGATAACTTGGCACGCTTGTTAAGCACCATCGCTAAGTCTCATTTAAAGAGGCTATATTAATCTAATTCTTGGAAAGAATATTTCAGATTTTTTAAAATTGGCAAATTTGCGATCATCGGACTTTTTTATTATAATTAGATCTCAGTTTTAGTAATCTCTGTCGGTAAGTCGAGTTTGTTTCCCCACTCACCCCATGAACCGAGATATACCTTGACATTTTTGAAGCCAAGTATTTTGAGGGCCAGAAAAGAGTTTGCTGCACGATATCCTCCCTGACAATAAATTACAATTTCGTCATCCTTTGAAAAATTATACATCTTGGCAAGTTCTTCGCTTGATTTCATAGTACCATCATCTTTGACATTTAGTATCCAGTCAATATTGATAGCAGTTGGAATGTGTCCCTTTCTTGCAGCCCGGGTTGTGACTCCGTCATATTCATTTTTACTCCTTGCATCAAGAAGATTGATTTTACCTATCTTTTTGTTGATATATTCATAGCCCGCGATTATTTCCTTGTTAATCTTGCCTGAAAATTTTGATGGTTTGAATCCATTTGTTTTGGTTTCAGTGGGAAGCTCAAGGGTCTTCCATTTTTTAAATCCTCCATCTAGCATGAATGTGTTGACATGTGAAAAGCACAGTAAAGTCCAGACACCTCTTGCTGCACTCATTCCGGAAACTTCATCATAAAAAACAACTTCCTTGTCTTTTGCCACACCCAAAAAAGAGAGGAGATTTTTCATCTGTTTTTCAAATGCCTTTATTCCATCTTTTGAAGTATCAGACCAATGATAATAGAAAAAATCAAGATTTACAGCACCAGAAATATGTCCTTCGGAATATTCTTTGTATGATCTTGAATCAACAAGAATGAGATCTGGTTTCCCAATCTTCTCCATTAATTCAGTAGTTGAGATTAGCATTGGGTAATTTCAAACTGAGGGTAATGTAAATCCATTTCATATGTGATATGTCAAGGGAATTAAAATGGACGTGAGAAAACTTAGGGAATTTTTTTATAAATAGATGTATCTCGTGTTTAAATAAAAAAAATAAATTACTATAATTTTTACAAATTACAAATTCTTATATCTTGGGAAAATATGATAATATCACAAAATGGGGATTCTAAGTTATAAAATGATAAAACAATTATGGTCTTGTAATCCCTTGAGTTATTTTACAAAATATAGTGAGCGATATGACTAAAATAAAAAAGCAAATCCCAAGCCTATCAGTTTTTCAGACTTTCAAGACCAAAAACAAGGAATTCACCGGTGAAGCTATGCGACAACGTGGGATAATCATTCATCTCGTAACTGAGACTTTGCCACCTAGAAAGACCCGTACTGCTATTGCACACAAGCTTGCAGAGCAAAATGGAACTACTTGGCAGAACATCTATTCCGGAATTTTTAGAGATTTAGATGAGGTCCTTCTTCCACTTGAGATTGTAAAGGAAGCGGGAAGACTTCCAATAAAGCGCGGTCCGAAAGTACTTCAAGAGCAAGGAGTTCCATATTATCAACTAACTGATAGTGGTTTGCTTGTTGCTGCTTCTGTATCAGAGACAGACAAAGAAAGAATTCGAATCATGAATAATTTCCTTGAAAAAGATTCTAATACAAAGGAAAAAGATCTGAAAAATGCAATCATTACATTACTTGCTGTTGCACCAAATTTTGTTTCATTACTATTAAGAAGATATGTAGAATCATACGGTGAAGGAAAGATCGACAAACTTGTCCCATTCAATACGGAGTACATCAAAAAGGCCTTTGATGATACATTACATGTTCAAAGAGAGCTATTAGAGGGGTTCTCGTCTTTATCCAATCCTGACAAGGAGCCAATCATGAACTTCCTCAAGAAAGTAGGCTAGTCTCTCAATAATAATTAAAATCCC
>JBGPGB010000229.1:0-3645 GCA_041483595.1 Nitrosotalea sp. | reverse complement strand
TCACTTTGGGGCATAGTCTGTGGTGCAATAACCACAATAGTGGGTTATCTAATGTATAGAATTCCATCAAAAATCCGAACTTGGGGCATATTGGTTTTGATAGTATCCATAGCTAGTTGGTTTGAGCTTGGTGGTTTTGTGATGGGCTCAATACTTGCAACAATTGGCGGAATAATAGCCATCATCAAAGAAAGTAACAATAACAAACTAACTCCTTGAAAAAGTGGATGAGTTTAGAATCTTATAAAAATTTACTCGTACATAGTTTTCAGGAATGAAAATCGCCCACAGCATTTGTGAATGGATTTGATTCTCAAGTTTGATATTTTTCAGCGCTGTTATAATAAACCCAGTCATTACCATGAGTATGTCTGATACAGAAAGAAAAAAAGCGAGTTTTAGTTATACAGTCAAGACTCTAAAGACGGTAAACCAAGCAGTGGATGACATTACTACAAGTCTTAAGGAAGTAGGTTTTGGTGTTTTAGGTACTCTGAATTTTAAGGAGATTTTACAAAAAAAGGGACTAGATTACAAGGATGAGTATAGACTATTGGAAGTGTGTAATCCATCTGCTGCAAAACAAGCACTAGAATCAAATCCTGAAATAGGTCTATTGTTGCCTTGTACTATTGCAATATATCAGAAAAATAATGAGAGTTTTATCAGCTTGGCAAAACCTACTGCCCTTCTAGCAAATATGTATGATAATCAATTAGACAAATTCGGTCAAGAGATGGAACAAAAACTTGTCGGTGCAATACAGAAAGCGAAGTGATGGATCACGATTGATCAACCTATAAGGTAACAGTACCCTTTGAGGGTATTGCATTTTTAGTTCAATACTGCGACAAAAACATTGATGATTTCACGCAATAGAAAAAATAAAATCTAAATCTTTGAAAAAGAAAAAAGATAAATCTTTGTGTTGTATATGTAATACGGGAATTATAATCGCGGACATTATTGAGTAAGATCCCCCCGGATTCAACCTGTGAGGTAAAACTAATTTAATCAACTCACCAGGTGTCTCATACGAAATTAAAATTGGGAAGAAAACAAAATTATTTAATACAGCATCCTGATGGTTTTGTCAGATTTTATCATCTTTTTTGATGTGAATTGAAACGCCACATCTTGCACAACGAACTTTGAGGCTGTCACATATTGAACGACCTAGTCTATCTTGATCCTCTGATGATACTTGATGCGGATCACACTGTATAGTAATATCTGTCAATGATACATCTTGAGCAGGACTGTGTACAAAAGTAGGTGTTACACCAACGCCAAAGTTGATTGTCTGAATATCTTTTTCTTGTGGAAATGATAAAAAGAATGCAAGCTCTACATCCGACAAGGCAAGACTTTTTGAATTTAGTCTTTGAGGTATGAAAGTATACGGATCAATTGATTTGACAGAAAACAATTCTGCAAGTTTTTGCTTGAAAGTCTTTTGTCCATGTATGCATTTGATTTTACGAGATGTAATTCTGTGAGAAAAGCTGTTGAGAAGAACAGTGTTGATCATATCATCTAATGTCTTGGTTGACTGGACAATATCTACCCTTGATCTTTTCACCTCCAATTTGAAAGCATCTTTTATTTTTTTGACATTGTCATGATGAACCTTGATTTGTTTCTCGTATTCATTTTCGAATTGTTCATCGATAAGGTCTTTTTTTAGATTAGCGATACGATTTTCAAACATAATTTTTTCTTGATTCACACGGTCTCTTTTTTCTATATCTAACTCTGAGAATTCATGTAGCGTTGTCTCTACTCCAAATACCATAAAACAATTGTACAGATTATGTCCAGTGAGTTTGCTTTTTGCCCCTGCAAGATCTGTCTTTCTCTTACTTGAAAATATGGCATTTTTCTTTGACATTCTACTCTCAAGTGAGGTCACTTTGCTGTGTATTTCGTTTGAGATTTTTCTAGTCTGGTCCTGAACAAAGCAGGCCATCATACACCTAGATGATTCCTGCCAGAATTTAGAATAGACATCACTTTTTACTATTTTTGTAAGGTCTACAAGAGGAACCATAAAGTGATTTTTTAACGCAAGATATTTTGTGACCATTCGTTCAAAATGTGGCTGGTCTATACGTTCTACTGTAAGGCCATCAATTGTTCCAAAGAGATTTCTATCCTTATTTGTGGTCCTGACTATCAGCCTCATTTCAGACTTGTTCCGGAAGACAAAGAATGCGAATTCTGTAGCATACTGGATTATCTTCAGGACTTGATTTTCTTGATCATCTTTGAATCTCTGTTGAGGCTTGAGCTCAAGCCAAACAAATTCCTCATCTTGTATTTCTGATGTCATTATATTTTAGAAAAATATAAAATTTAAAGCAAGATTTTCTGTTTTTAAACAATTACTATTTGAAAAGACATGCTAAAGATTATTTTGGCAGTTGCAGTAATTATAATGGTCTCATTTTTCTTTGTTACAGTACACGCAATAGGGTTTGACAATAGTTTTGAGCGTCTTGTCATTGAAAAGCAAAAGGAATACCCATCATGGTATGTTGGAAAGGATGTATTGCCTCAGCAAAGTTACACATACCACATATGTGATTATTCCATAAAACCTACCCTAAATTATGCAACTTCTTGCTATCGGGTAGAACTTGACTTTATTGATCTCTTACAAGAACAGACTGGACATACTTGGATAGTTCAAGCAATTTTTACTCCTGATAATTCTCACAATCGGTGGTTTTCCATTTTGCACATATCTTCGGATTTTGCAACAATTACAACTGATGGCACTAGCATGAATTACGCCACGTCGCTTTCACATACTATATTTTATCTACAAAAATATGCAAACATGCACAAACCTCAATTGCTCAAGATAGGAACATCGTGGGGACTAGTAGATGAATATGTATCACCAGTTCCACAGTTCACGGTAAACCGATTTACTACTATACACATGGGAGATACCACTACATCTGCATACCAAGTTGGGTTTGAAGTAGTAAAAGACAATACGTTTTACATCAAAGAGGGCATTCCATTCCCAGTAGAGAGCACATTTTATGATTCAAAGACTGTAAACACCGATGCACCAGCTCTCTATCAAGTAAAATTATTGAGCATCTCTAATGTAGCAAAAAACATCACTGTTGGCCCGTCACTTGATATCAGACAGATATGCTCTGACCCACTGTTACTGGATCAGATTGAGCGTGGAACTCTAACACAAGCCAACAACAATTCAAAACCTCAGCAGCCAGTCATTCAACTTCCAAAGCAATCACAGACACCGCCATTACAAAATATTATCAACAATACTTACTCAAACCAGACTATTCCATTAAATCATGAAAACAACTTTACACAAAATACACTGCAAAACAATACTGGAAACCTGAATCAAAATTATACGAATGAAATTAACTCCACCGCCGAAGGCCAGATACTCAAGGCATTCAAGGGACTAGGTGGAAACCTTACTCTAAATTCAACAGGGTAAGATATATTCATGATAATTTTAAGACACGAAAAATATTATTAAAAAAACCATAATTGTTTAGTCAAATTGTTTAACTAAGTTTCATTCCAGAATAGAAAATCCTATACATGCAAACAAATTTTTGGAAGAAATTTTAAAAAATAGATATTAAGATT
>JBGPGB010000228.1:0-3648 GCA_041483595.1 Nitrosotalea sp. | reverse complement strand
CCAAATCTCAATATCTTTGACGTAATTGTAGTTCAAGGAAATGATGTTTTTAATAATTTGAAAGTTGGAGATATCATAGTATTCAACAGGCCAAATGGTCACGATAAGGTAATAGTTCATAGAGTTGTAGAGATACTAAACAAGGACCCTCTAGTAATTCGAACAAAAGGAGATGCAAATCCAGGATCTATACCTGGAACTGACTTTCCCATAACTAAAGACGATTATATTGGAAAAGTAGTATATGTCGTTCCCCAAATAGGCTACGTAACGAGGATACTTACTCCTCCAATAAATTATATCATAATAGCGGTTATTGTTGGAATAATGCTAGTAAAGCAATTTGGAAAACCAAAATCTACCACAGGAGATTTGCCGGATGAAAATGTAGATAAAACAAAGAATTCAAATGAATCGACAAGTAAATCTGACACGAAAAATTTGTCTAAGGATAATTCATACCTAATAAAGGATTCAGACGAATTTGAGAGTAAATCAAATGATGGACTTGGAAAAAGTCTGGATACAGAAGATAAGGATCCAGATAAAAAATAAGATTAGGTAAATTTCTTCAAGTACTTTTCTTGAATACTCTTTCAAAATATTCAGAGGGTTCAGTTTCAGATTCGGTATTTTCTTTAACATTTGCAAGGTTTTTAGCAAGTTTTTTCTTATATCCAAGCTGCATTTGACGTGCAATGTTAATTCTTTGAGCTTGTGGTGAACCTGCACCATGCATTGATTCAGTAAGATATCCTACAGCGTTTCTGCCCAAAGTCATGTTTTCAATTAATCGTAGAATTCTCATTCTGTCTTCAACATCAACACCCTTACGTCCCTTGAGATACTTCTTCAGTATTGGACCTGTAATTGGATTTCTCAGATCTTTTTCAGATGGAAGTGTAACAACAAGACCACCAGCTATATCCTGTGCAAGTCTACCAATTTCGTATGGAAATCTTGTTACATTATGCTTGGTAACATTTGCTAGCATCTCATCATTTAGCCAAACACCAGACTTGGTGCGGTGAGCTTGAAATGATGAAGCTATACCAGATGCATATATTGTTTCATTGAGATGAGTCATCTCAACTAGTTTATCTCTGATGTGTGAAACGTTCGGTATACCATTGTAATCAGCAATTGCTGCAGCTGCACCAATTAGGACATCACCCAAGCCTGTCTTGCACACATAGCTTCGTCTATGATAACAAGTGAATCGTTCTATAAGCATTGAAGCAAATTCGTATTCGCCAAACATAAACACTTTATCCCAGGGAATAAACACTTTATCAAAAACAATTAGTGCCTCTTGTCCAGCAAATTTTGAATTTCCTGCATCGATGTCGCCTTCTTCCATACTTCTTGTATCACATGATTGTCTTCCATAGATGTACGTAAGTCCTGGTGCATCAGCAGGTAATGCACCCACTACAGCATAATCAATATCCTCTTTTTCTAATCTCACAGTTGGCATAATTATTATCCAATGTGAGTTAATACAACCAGTCTGATGAGCCTTGGCACCCGTTACAAATATTCCCTTGTCATTTTTTTCTACCACATGTAAAAATACATCTGGATCTTCCTGCTGATGAGGCGTTTTACTTCTGTCACCTTTTGGATCAGTCATGGCACCACCTATGACAAAATTTTCTGTCTGAACCATCTTGATGAACTCAAGAAGTCGTTTATGGTAATTTGTTTTGTATTTTTCATCAATTTCAAAAGTAACAGAATATAACGAATTTAATGCATCCATACCTACACATCTTTGAAAACATGTTCCAGTAAGTTGTCCAAGTTTTCGTTGCATCTTATTTTGATTTACTAAATCATCTGCACTTTCTGCAATGTGTAAAAATCTATTAACTTGAAGACCTGTGATGGATGATTTAGCTGTAGCAATTTCATTTTCTTTTTCCGCTAGATCATACGTCTCTGCTACTGCATTCATCGAGGGCCTTATCATGGGATGATCTACTGGCTCTTTTACGAGATCGCCAAAGAGGTAAACTTTCATGTTACGGCCTCTGAGACTTTGGATGTACTCAGCACCTGTTTTAATTGGCATATCTGATATAGCCCTCAAGAAGTAATATAAATATTATAACAAAATTGCGGGCCTTTATTCAAGTCCTATCCTCACATCAACGACTTTGCAGCCCTTGCCCTTTTCAAATACAAGAACTGGATTCATATCAAGCTCTTTAATTTCTTGGAAATCAGTCACTAACTGAGAAATTCGTTGGATACAGTCTGAAAGTTTGTTAATATCAGATGGTTTTTCTCCTCTTACACCTAGTAACAATTTGTTTGTTTTAATTGATGATATCATTTCATCTGCCTCAGAATCTGTAACAGGGGCAACTCGGAATGTAACGTCTTTTAGCACCTCAACATAAATTCCACCCATACCAAACATAACTACGGGTCCAAATCCTGGCTCTTGTTTTGATCCTACAATAATCTCTTTCCCACCTTTTACCATCTCTTGAACCAATACGCCTTTGATGATAGCTTTCTTGTCATATTTTTTTGCATTCCTGATTATTTCTTTGAAGGCTTTCTTGATCTCTTGTGGATTTTTTAATCCCACTTTTACTCCACCTGCATCAGACTTGTGAATAATTTGCGGTGAGGCTATTTTCATGACAAGTGGATAGCCAATTTTTTTAGCAGCTTGAATTACTTCTCGTTCTTTTGTGGCAAGAATGCTTTTTGGTACAGGAAAGCCATATGCCCGTAATACTTCTTGTCCTTCCTCTTCTAGCAAGTTCTTTCTTCCCTCTAACTTGACTTTGGCAAAGACTTTTTCAACTTTTTTCTTATTTACCTTGAATTCTTGTGTCTTTCCTTCCATTGTTTGAGACCATTGAGTAAATCGTAGCATCGCCTTGAGTGTTCTAATTGCCTTTTCTGCATAACTGTAATATGGAACACCGCCTTCTGCCAGAATTTCTTTATTCTTCATTCCTTCATCAAGACCCATCAAGCTTGCAAGAATTGTTTTGCCATATTTTTTTGAATTATTAACAATTACTTCAGCAAGCTTGTTGTAATCAAGTGTAGCCGAAGGTGTACACATTGCTATGACTGAACCAACATTTGGATGGGCAAGAACCAAGTTTAGTACATGATCAAATCTATTAAAATCAGCATCACCTACAATATCTACAGGATTTCGTGAAGTTCCCCAGGGAGGAATCACTGCATTGATTTGTGGTCGTATATCCTCAATATTTGCCATCTTGATTCCTGTTCTCGAACATGCATCAGTTGAAATTATTGCGGGCCCTCCAGCATTTGATACTATTACCAAATCTCCCTTGAGAGGTAATGGCTGCTTTGAAAAAGCTACTGCATAATCAAACAATTCTTCCATTGTATCTACCCTTATTGCACCAGATTGTGTTAACAATGCATCATAGATTTCATCCGATCCCATAAGTGCACCTGTATGAGACATGGCCGCTTTTGCCCCCTCTGGACTTCTACCAGATTTTAGAACCAATACTGGCTTTTTAATTTTATTTAATCTGGTAATCTGTTTGCATATCTTCAAAAATTCTCTTCCATTAGTAATATCCTCAAGATACATGACAATGACCTTGGTTTGCTCATGTTCAGCAAGCATTTTGAGTATAT
>JBGPGB010000227.1:0-3677 GCA_041483595.1 Nitrosotalea sp. | reverse complement strand
GGTCTCATAGAAATGGCAAAGGAATGTGTATTCTGTAACAATAAAATTGTTTTGCGGGATGCCTCAATTACGAGTAGAATATGATAAAGATTGCAGTAACAATGTTCTCGGAATCTTTAAGTTTTGTAAGATGAATTGTGATAGAATGCCAGAAAATACCCCAGATCTCAGAAAAATAGTAGAAGAAAATAGAGGAACTTGGAAAAAATTACAATTGAAAATTCCAGAGCTTAAAGAATATCGTGAACTTGAAGATATCAGAGCCGCAGATCAGTTGCTAAGGAAGCAGATATCTAACAAGCTAAATGATTCAAAGGCCAAACTTGAAGAATTGAGAAAAGCCATGATGACGAAAAATGATTTTAGCAATATTACTCTGGTAGGTGGCGCTATATCTCAAATTCAACAAGTATCTGGAAGGATACAACATGTACAACAGGGCTCTGCAGGAATTTCTCCAAACATTAGAATAGACGAGGGTGTTCTCAACAAGCTGTATGAATATGATTTTAATTCAGTCAATGCATCTGAGCAGATTTTTACAACATGTTCTAATTCTATTTCTGATTATAATTTGGGTAAATTGATACAAGAGATTACCTCTAAGATTTCATCCATGTTAGACGAACTTAGCAGATCATGGGAAAAAAGGCTTGACTCTGTACAAAACATCCTTGTTACAAAGTGATGAAAATGACAATGAATGATATGAGGTGTCAGTAAATGTTCGGTCGCAAAAAAGAGACGGATTTAGGAGGGAGTGTAATGGGCTCAACCACTATAGAGTGGGAATCTCAATACAAGGAGAGCAATATAATGTGGAAGGTTCCACGTTTGATAAAACTCAATGACAATATTGTGGTAAGAGAAGACGAGATTGTAGTATTTTTTAGGGATGGTAAAGTACTAACTTATTTTGACAAGCCCAACAGGTATGCACTGACAGATTTTAATGCCCCTATCATAGGAGGATTGTTAAAATTTTTCACAGGAGTTCAACAAGCGGCTGAAGTTTATTATTTACAAAACAGGTTTATAGATGGAAAGTTCGGTTCACAGGGGCCTTACCAATTTGTTGATCCAGTATTTGGAATTGTAAATTTACGAATATTTGGTGAATTTAGGTGGAAAATATCGTCTCCTGAGAATTTTGTAAACCAGTTTGTTGGTACATTTGCAATACATACATCCGATGCAATTGAATCACGACTCAAAGAACAGATAGTACTTTTGGTGTTTAATGCAGTTGGAAAGATGAAAGAAAATGGAATGAAGGTTACCGACATTGCATCTAATTTGCAAAACATCGAACAAGGTGTATTATCTAATACACCGTCAAGCTTTGGGCAATATGGAATTGAAATCAACAAGATATCAGGCTTGACAATTAGCCTCCCAGATGAAGTACAAAAGGCAATCAATACAAGAGGTGAGATGTCCGTCCTAGGGGTTAACTATATGCAATATCAGGCAGGTCAGGCCATGACCGAAGCTGCAAAAAATCCATCAGGCGGAGCAGGTTCGTTAGCTGGCCTTGGAGTTGGCTTGGGGGCAGGTTCTGGCATTGGATATGCGATGGCAGGACAAATGGGTCAGGGATTTTATCAGCCTCCAATGAAACAATGTCCCAAGTGTAGTATTATGATGCCAGTATCTAGCAATTTCTGTCCAAGTTGTGGTGCGGACCAACAGCAAACTTCACAAAAGGCCCAGGGTATAATATGTTCAAAATGTAACAATGCAATAGCAGCTGATTCCAAATTCTGCTCACATTGTGGAAACGCAATAAAATCAAGTGTTTAGAATATGTTTTGTATTAAATGTGGCCTACAACTTCCAGATGATGCAGTCTATTGCGTAAAATGCGGTGTAAAACAAATCCAAACTACAACTGTCAAACATGATGTAAGTGCAGAAATCAAGGAAGTAAAATGTACTAGTTGTGGTGCACCAATCATTCCAAAATTTGGTGAGATGGTAATCACATGCGAGTATTGTGGAAGTAGCATAAGTTTAGAAAATAAGGGCTGGCAAAATATTGCAAAACATTCTATGTTACCAATAACAATATCGGATAAGGATCAGATAACTGCAAGACTACACCAGATGATGGATAAGGGTCTCTTGCATAGGCATCTTCAGGAAAGTTCCACGTTAGAAGAATTAGATTTGTCCATGATACCATACTGGATTATCCCAGTGACTGCAAAAACAAATCTAATTGCAACAGATCTTGCAGTAGAAATTGGAAGTCTTGCTGCAACTGCAGCCATGGCAGGTATGATGGGAGGTGCACTCGGGGGTGGCTCTAGAAGAGGCGGATTTGGAGGCGGTATGATGAACGGTATGTTATTTGGTACGATGATGGGAGGTGGTGGAATGATGAATAATAATGCAACAAAGGCATACACTGTGGATGAAAGCTACAACTGTCCTGTCATAGCGGTAAAATCTTTGACTGCCTACCAGCCTCATGGTTACGAGTTTTCACTTGATCAAAAAATTGATTTTGATTCAAAAAAGATTCCAAAATCAATCAAAATCTTGAATGGTGATATTAACGAGGACGCTGCAAAAAACCAGGGCAGGAATATTGTTGACCAAATCCAATCACAGAGAGTGCATGCAAAATACCATATGATTAGACAAATGGAGACCCGAGAAGAATTAGCAAGCGGTGAACTATTACACGTTCCCATTTGGTTTGCACAGTACGATCACAAGAGCAAGAAGATAATTCTTATAGTTGATGCAAATTCTGGAAATGCAATCAATAGTGTAGGACTATAATTTGATTAGTTCCTAAAAGTAATTGTAACTAAGACAATGATTATGCGTGTGTAAGAGTTTTTGATTCAACTTTGATAGAGACCATACTTGATGGATCGTAATAATGAACGCTAAAAGTGGTGGATCGGGAGGGATTTGAACCCTCGACCCCCGCAGTGTGAGTGCGATATCCTAACCGGGCTAGACTACCGATCCAAGATTATTTTTAAAGTTGGATTATTTAGTCCTTGAATAACATCTAGTTTGAGATTAAACTTCTTAGATCCTATTACCACATGTAGTACAATACTTTGCCATCAAAGGTATCGTCTTACCACAAGAAGTACATCTTTTTTCATTCCCAGAGACTTTTTGCATCAACTCATCTCTACTTGGAAGGCTTTTTGCAGTAATAAACGAGGAAAGAGAATTTGGAGGTCTAGAGGATGTGTCCCCCATAACATTTTCAGATATTAATCCAGGAGACATTAATGGCACAGATGACGGATCATTCATTCGGTTTAGTGACTTTTTTATCTCAAACAAGGCCTTTAGTCCTAGAAATTCTAGTGCCGAGTATTTGAGTACTGAATCAGTGATGCCATGATAAAATTCTCGTTCAGACAACTTTCCTTGTTTGTAAAGTACATGCATTTCTGCAAATGATTGGAAATATGGATCAAACCCTCGAAAAATGTATTGTAGTTTATCAAACATTAGAGCAAGTGTATCAACATCTCCTCCAAAAGCCATCATACAATCATAGGTTACGACTACTACTTATTTTTTGATTTGTAGTCTAGTGTACGTGTTGTTTAAAACATGTACCGCAGAATTCTTGGCTACATTTAGGACATGATATCAGTTCACCCGGTCCATAGCCAACAAAACATTTCGAACATGCAAAT
>JBGPGB010000226.1:0-3683 GCA_041483595.1 Nitrosotalea sp. | reverse complement strand
CATTTTGATATAAGTTTTTATCAATCAATGAGAAAACTTTGTGATGAATATGAAGTAATGTTTATTTTGGATGAAGTTCAATGCGGCGTAGGTCTTACAGGCAAAATGTGGGCATACGAGCATTTTAATGTAAAACCAGACTTAATTGCTTTTGGCAAGAAGGCTCAAGTGTGTGGATGTTCTTCTACGGGAAGAGTTGATGAAATACCAGATAACGTTTTCAAAGTCCCAAGTCGTATAAACTCTACTTGGGGTGGCAATATTGTTGATATGGTACGCTCTACGATTTATCTAGAAATAATGCAAGAGGATAACTTGATATCCAATGCCAAAATAGTAGGGGATTATTTTAAACTTAAACTGGAGAAGTTGGGGCTATTGAATTTGAGAGGTAGAGGGTTAATGATTGCTTTTGACTTCAATACTACGGAGCAAAGAGATAGTTTTCTTAATAGATTGAATCCAAAGATGATTGCTATGGCTTGCGGAAACAATTCTGTGCGTTTAAGGCCGCATTTAACCTTTGGGCAGACAGAAGCAGATTGCGCAGTGGATTTTATCCGAAAGGTATTGTAATGGAACATCAAAAAGAATTAGATGAAATAGTAAATATGTTGGCAAAACATCTTGGTTCTATTGAAGCTGCTTTATTGTGGCTTAATCTTGATAATCCAAGTATGGGAAGAAGGCCGATAGAAATAGTCAAAGAAGGAAGAGGAAGCCTGATAAAAGATATGCTTGAACAGCAGTGGGGTCCAAATCCACATTACTCTTGATTTTTGGTTGATTACCGATACAATTTACCCAAACGATTCTTTTTAGGATGTAAAATGTACGCCAAAATCTTCAATGAGAAGGTAAAAGTTCCCAAAGGATGGAGAAGGGTTTGCCGTGGAACGATACGAGCGGGCGATAAATACGCCACACTGATGAGCATTGGGACATCGACGCCATTGAAAAATTTAAAATGGCAACTCGTGTCTACTCTTGCTGCGATAGGCGGTGTATCAATGCAAGGATTTAATAACGTAAGGGAGTTCTTTTGTGTTATTCGGAAGGAAAAAAATGAAAATCAAAGTTGATGTAAATGGTATCAAGGCGGCACAACAAGAAATTCGCCGCATCAATGAAATTCCTTTTGAAGATATTATTTGGATGGATGGTGACATAGAGATTCCTGTTTCAGACGCCGTAAAAGAAAATTGGCGTTTTATAGGCATGACCAATTGTTCATTTATCGAATATGATTTGCATGTAAATCCTGCTGAACTTGCTGAACCTGACCGATGGAAGGGGAGTCTATGAGATGCGATTTTCGACGCTCAGTTATTAGCTTTGGGCCAAGAAACGGCATTCATCGAAAAACTTGGCGATGTTCCAATAAAGGCAAGCATCCTTTTCAAGACGAAGACAGAAAAGTTTGTCTTTGTACTAATCATTTGAAGATTGTAAACAAAAATTCATCCAGCACGACATATACAAAAGTGAAGCAGTAATGGACCGCATAGAAAAACTTATCATGCGATTTGGTGATGAACGCAAAGAACATCTTTTGCGATTTCACAAGGATCATCTGCCACTGATGAAAGAAAAACCAGGATCAGGCCATAATCATCAGGCTTGGCCGGGCGGTTACTATCACCATATTGCAGAATGTCTTTCTATCGCTCGCAGGATGCACGATACTTTTTGGTCAGATTTGCCATTTACTTTAGCCGAAGTTTATATGGTCATGTATTTCCATGATATTGAAAAGTTGGGGTTATTTCCACGAACAGAAGAAGAAAAGATAAAGTTTTTGGAATCTTTACCTGAAAAGTATGGTTTTGGGTTAAAGGTTAAGGAAAGAATGGCAATAAAGTATATTCACGGAGAAGGGAACGAATACAGCAAGACTGAACGTGTGATGGGAAGACTTTGTGCTTTTTGTCATTGTGTTGATATTTTGTCGGCAAGATTATGGCATGATAAACCAGAAAATAAGGAATTGCCATGAAAATAATTAGAAAAATAGTGCCGATCCCGCCGGAGCCAGTATTTCCAGAAATAGTAAATCTCATTAGGGAATACGAGCAATATAGCAGTCATAGCCAACAAGGTGGACCATCAGATCATAATGTGTGTTTAAGAAAAGGTTGGTGGTCTTGGGCTTATTTCCATATCCGTGCTACAAAATATAAAGATTATTCCTATGGTGAAACTCCTCTTTGGCCCAATTATCCTCAAGTTTTAACATACGAAATAAAATGTTATGAACACGATTTAGAACATGTAATTAGATTTGCTGATTATGTAGAAGCAGCCACAAGGTCAAAAATAACAATTGTATTTGAAAATAAATCTGCATGGAGTAGAGTGATGGATGGATATAATCCTTACAGGCCATTATGACAGGTGAGAAATGAAAATAGTTCAAAGAAAACTGACACTAGAAGAAGTAATCAAAAAAATAAAAATGGTTACGGCAATTGAGCCAGGTTATGGTTGTTTACGCATTTCATTAGATGACGGATGGATATGGCCAACCACTTTTGCCTTAACCTCTAATTGCCATATAGCATGTAAAGAATCAGAACTCAAGAAGGTTATGGAGTGGGTGAAGGAATACGAAAAAGTTTATCAGGAAGAATATGAAACACGGCCAGAAATGACTATTGTTTATGATGGTGGAAAATGAATTATTGAAAGGGCTGGAATGAAAATAGACTATCCATTATTTGTTAAATTACTAAAAGAGAAGATAGACGCCAAGCAATTGTCCAAAGAAAAGGCAATGTTCTACAGGAACAAATTATCTACTCTTGCAAATCCCAAATGTCCTGTTAAAATGGTGGGTGTACTTGCGAAAGAGATAAATAGTTTCATGGGCAGGGAAATCGTGACGCTATGAACGATATAAGAGAAGCAAAAACTCCGTATCAGCATTTGATGGTTTTCATAGGCTGGGTTTTCGGGTTAGCGTGGCAAGGAATCTTTACTTGTAGGGATTTCTACTACGAACCAGAATGGCAGGCAGCCCGGTCAAGATTCTCTGGTATTTGTTTTGTTTTAACTATTTTTATCTTATATAACCTATTACCAAAATGAATTGAAAATGATAAAGATTTTTAGAGAAAACGAAGACTGGCTTGTTTTTGAAGGCGATAAAGAATCTCTCACATTGCTTGCCGAAAGTTTATTAAAAGCGGCAAATGGTGAGATAACAACTTATGATGACAATGCTATTGATGTTAACATGGATGCTCCAATATGCGAAGGTCTGGGATTCATTTGTGTCAAAAAGGAAAAATGGGAGTTTGACTAATGGATTTGTTGGAAATTAACTATAAAAGACCCATCGTTCTTCCAAGGTATGAGCATTGGCAGTGGGGTGAAGAGTATGAAATATTGGAACGTCCCGAAAAGATACCAGACAGAATAATTAAAATTGCAGATAGAATAATTAATCCTAATCCTGTTATTATTTTTTGTTTGGATGGAAAGACTTGGACGGAGCCGATGAATCAGAAGTAAAGTTTTGGCCTCATGGTGAAATGGCAGACACGCTAGCCTTAGGAGCTAGTGCCGAAAGGCGTGGGGGTTCAAGTCCCTCTGAGGCTACTGTGTTTTGCGTCCTTATTTGGAGAAATCTATGAACACTACTCAACAGAATGTAATGCCTCATCAACTCTCAAAGTTTATTG
>JBGPGB010000225.1:0-3689 GCA_041483595.1 Nitrosotalea sp. | reverse complement strand
TATAAAAACAGAACAAGTCTCACGCCTCATAAACTTTCAACCGTCAGCATATCAAGATCAAATTAAAAGATACATAGTTTTTGGCTCAGGTTCTCTCACAAACATAATGTCACGAGCTAATCATGTGACTTATGGGATGGATTCAAACCATGGTTCTCTTGCGATGGGTTTTTTCAGTCAAGATCAAGTCTCTAGTTTGAAATTAAATGGGTATAATGTCATCGAAGACTTGCCATTAGAATTTGATTCTGTAAAATCTGATTTTCCAATAACTGAGGTTTCAAGAATTGACAAAATCATGGGTTCTGACAAAGTTATTCAAAAGTATGGATATACCGGAAATGGTATCAATATAGGGATAGTTGATACAGGAACTGATTTTTCAAATCCAGATGTGAGAGATGCTTTAGCTCGTGACAAGTATAATATTCCAATAATGATTGATGCTGATGGTCAAGGCATTGTATTAACCAATGCAACATTTGTTGCAAATATTAATAGTTACGGGACCTTGCAAAATTATACCAAAACCATTCCAAAAAATGTAACGTCTTCTGTCTATGTAAATTCCCAAGGAGTATTCCTTGACTTGAACAAAAAAGATAAGGGAACATATATTCAAGTCTATAATTCATTGTATCCCAGAGGAGGCAATTCTGTAGTAAATGGGACTGTCTTAAATGACTACAAGATAGGTAAAGATCCAAAACACTTTATCATTTCAAAGAGCGGCGTGTATCACTTTGGAATGATATATGAAAGTGTTTCACAGGGTCAATTTTTCAGACTACAGCTGGTGCCAGTACTTGTTGTTGATTCGAATATTTCAGGGTTATATGATACCATAATTGCAGACATGTCAGATTCTTGGAAAGACTTTTCAAAATTCGATCATCCCATCCTACCAAAATATGATTTTGATTTTACTGATGAAAATGTAATTACTCTTGGTGGAGGCAACGAGTATCTGGTATATGATTCAGACCATGATGGTAAGTTGGATTACGGAGCAGGAACAGTGGGAGCACATGTACTAGATGTGTATGGTGTGATTGAAAAACCATCCAAGATTGACAAAAAATTCGGAGCAATCAATGGTACTCTTCTTCCTCCTCTTGTTCCTCATGGGAATTTCTTTGGAATAATGTATGACTTTGGAGGTCATGGAACGGGAACTGCTGGTTCGATAGTGTCAGTTGGGAAGGAAAGTTATGATGTTTACGCCAACTCTACAAAATATCACATAAGGGGAGTTGCGCCTGGCGCAAAAATAGTTCCTATTAAGGCCCTCTGGCTAGGTGATGCAATTTATGGCTGGCTCTGGGCAGCAGGATTTGACCAAGAAAAAAGTCAATGGAAGTTTACTGGAAATACCAGAGTAGATATTATTTCCAATAGCTGGGGAATTTCGACTTTTCCTGCACTACAATCAGTTCCTGGACTTGATGTACAATCACTTTTACTTAACGCACTTTGTGTACCTCACTCTCTTGATGTTAATTATCCTGGAGTACTGGTAGTTAGCAGTGCTGGAAATGCGGGACCAGGCTATGGAACTATGGGAATACCTGATGCGGCACCATTTGGTATAACGGTGGGAGCAGTGACCGATAATGTTTTCGTAGGTTATGGTACGTTTAAGAATCAACCAAGATTTGGTAACAACACTTCCCATTATGGTGAGGTGTCAGGATTTTCTAGCAAAGGTCCATCTTTAATTGGAGATCCCAAACCAGATCTGATGGCAGTAGGAGAATATAGCTACACTCCCATATCGGTGACAAAAATCAATAAGAATGATACCGGTAGATATGGACTATTTGGAGGGACAAGTTTGGCAGCCCCTCTAGTGGCAGGTTCAGCTGCAATTATCATGGAAAGTCTGAAGGACAAAAATATCCCATACAATTCTTTTACCATAAAAAATATTCTAATGTCAACAGCAACTGATTTAGGAAATGATCCTTTTTCTCAAGGTTCGGGATTAGTTAACGTAACAAGGGCAGTTAATTTTGTATTAGGAAACAATGATGTCTTTGAAGTTTATAATGATGCATCATATTCTAACACAAAAAAAATCTTAGATCCTTCCTTGAAAACAATGAATTCATCCTCTGTCGGTTTGAAGAGAATCCAACTTACCAATTCTTCCTTACCTGAAACACCTTGGTTTGGAGGAAGGTTGCATCCGGGAGATAGAACATCTACTACTTTTACAATCGTAAATCCCACAAATCACACTATGGATATAGAAATACAACCACAAAAACTTGGATTGATGAAAATTGATACTTATAATGGAACAACTCAAGTACGATTACAAGACCCACTCATAAAAAAACCTGGAGTCTATAGACCAAATTATATTCCATTGCAAGAAATAAAAAACCTGACTGGACTAGCATCTTTCTTTGAAAAAACCAAACCTATTCCGGATGATACTTCATTGTTGGTTCTTGACCTAGCATTTCCATTTTCACAATTCATGAACTCATCTGCAAAAACATACGCTGATGACATGAAGATTTCATCTTTGTATCTGTATGATTGGGATCTGAAAAATGCTAGTTCTATTCCTGCATCCGAAGAACTTTCTTTGATTAATAGGGGTGGCTCATGGGGAACTGTGCAAGAACTTAGAGTTTCTGACCCTGCAGGGAAAATAAAGCATACTCCACTAGTTGGAGTCTATCCAGTACCTACTAGATATTCATATTGGACAGGAGATACAAAGCAGAATTCAACATCTTCAGACTTTACTATAACTGCAAGCTATTACAAAAAAATACCATGGAACGAAATTTGGTTAAACTCTAAAAACATTCAGATTAACCCCCATGGAGAAGCTAATGTAATAGCTACTTTAATTGTTCCTCAAGATGAGACTCCTGGAATGTATCAGGCCTTTATCAACTTCAAAGGAAAGTCACATACCGTCAACGTTCCTGTCTCATATGCTGTAATGAAAAAACTCCAACCAAAAGATTTACCGACTGTAATAGAGGGTCATGGAGGTGATTCACTGTATGGAAATGGTTATGTTGGAGGAGGATTTGATATGGCAAATCGATATAATGCTGGAGATTGGCGTCAGTATTTTTTTGATGTCACTGACAAAACAATAAATTCACTTGCCATGACTCTTTCCTGGAAAGATCCAGATACAAATCTATCTGTCTTTGTAATGGATCCACAAGGAAAAATTATTCAAACAAATACTCCACCTGGTGTACTTGGGCAATTTCAGGGATGGCCAACTGGAGACTGGCTAGGTCCAAGTCCTGCCTTTAGTGAAGGTGGAGGATTTTATCCCGTGAAGAACAAAGATGCAACCTCTACTGCAATATATGCATCAATAAACCAAACTGGAGTCTATTCTATATTGATACATACTCCATTATTTGGTGGAAGAACAATTGCAGAACCTGTAACAATTACTACAAAGTTTTCTACCATATTGCCAATAGAATCTCCACCTCAAATGATTCTGGACATTCCCCTTTTTATTAACAATAATTATATAATTAATCCCAAAATAATTGGAGAGAGTATTCAAGACAACAAATATTATCTTGATAACGAGGAACCAAAAGTATTTGATCAAGCAAGACTAATGAAATCCGTAAGAACTCTCTCTGAAGGAGAACATTCTATTAAATTTCTAATAGCTGATACTGTAGGACACAGTA
>JBGPGB010000224.1:0-3693 GCA_041483595.1 Nitrosotalea sp. | reverse complement strand
TTTGCAAATTTCTTCCAGTCCATAGATGTAAAGTCAGTTCCTAGCTCTACCTTAACTCCATCCAACATATTAGTTACCATTTGAGTATACCCGTCTAATGGAATGCCAGAATGCTTTTTTTCATGGTAGCGGTCATCATATGTTAATCTTATCGGGATTCTTTTTATAATAGATGCTGGTAGCTCTCTTGGGTCTTTACCCCATTGTTTCTCTGTATATCCCTGAATGAAAATTTTATAAAACTTTGGACCCATCATAGCAAGACAATGCTCTTCTAGGTTCTTTGGAGAATCTATCTTAACTCTAACTTCGTCTAACTTCTTCTGTGCATCTTCTGGATTAGTGACACCATACACGGCATAGAAGGTATCTAGATTAATTGGGAAAGAGTAGATATTGCCATAGTAGTTTACTTTGACTTTATGAGCGTATTGCCTGAATTTGGAGAATTTGTTTACATATTCCCATATGGCGTCATTGTTTGTTTGAAATATGTGGGGGCCATATTTGTGAACATCAATGTTCTCTATCTTTTCAGAATAGACATTGCCAGCGATATGATCCCTTTTGTCTATTACTAAACAGGTCTTGTTGGCTTCTTTACATTGTTGGGCAAAGACACTTCCGAATAGTCCCGCACCCACAATAAGGTAATCATATTTCATAATTATACTCCTTTGCTAATTCTTTAACTTTTTCTCCAATAGAGCATGATAGAATATCTTCTTTAGTAGCTGGGTTTTTTAATATAGGACTTTTAAGTTTCCAATTTTCATGTGAATTAGTAACTTCAAATTGTGATTGCAGTCCTATTGGTATGCGAAGTCGTTTTAATAAGGCTTCACAATCTTTTTCTATTCTTATTCTAAAATATTTCCTTTTTGCTTGTTCTTGAATCCACTTATTCCATCTAACGACATAGTAGCAGTTTTTCTCTAGTGGTGTCTTATAGTCAAAGATTTCTGGAATGTGTGAACTAATAAATTTTTCCCATATGTTTAAGTTATTATTCCTCCAATATTGAAGTTTGTTATTGAAACTTAGGATTACATCTATTGGGTTTCTAACGACATGAATAATAATAGAATCCACTAAGATGTTGTGCTTTAGAAACGGTACAGCCATATAACTAGAATCTGCCATTACAGAGTGTACGTCTTTAAGTCCACATTGTACGGATACCTCACTATTAGTTAGATTTGACATTCCGTGTGGGCCAAATATTTTTTCGTGGCCACAAGGTATACCAATAGCAGTTAATAGTTTAGCACATGAGACAGTGCCGCATCTTCCTGTGCCAACTACAATGAATGGTAATCTGTTTTTGTTAAATGGATAGATCATATAATATTTGGATACATCAATTTTGGTTCTTTATTAGTTTGTTCTTTTTTTGGTTCTGGTGTTGTTTTTAAGTTCCAAGGCTTATTATTTCTAGCAGCATCAACGAATCTAGCAAAGTGCTTTTCTTTCTCCATTTCTTTACCATGAGGAATTAGGCTTCTAATCTTCCTCCAGTAGAGCATTCTTTGTCCAATATCGTGTGAGCCAATCATTTGCCACTCTAGATTAAAAAACCTGTTGTTGTTTTCTAACTTATCCCAAAAACCTATAGGAACAGTAAGTCCTTTTGCTAGAAACGCTCCATAAATGTCTTTTCTCTCCCATCCAATTCCAGGCTCTTGTTCTCTGCCTGGGACTCTATAGAATTGTTTCTTTATATCTGTGCAGGTTCTTTTTAACCATCTTGGAATTTTATATTCGCACAAATAATCTATCATGGATTTTTTGAAATATGCTTCGGCATCGTCCGCAGTTTTATTGAAGGAAGGAACATGGAGATAAAGTTGATTGAGTGTTATATCGTGAAAAACGCCGACATTAAGCCAATTATAACCACCACAAAGACAAGCATTGGATTGCATGTTATTGAAGTTATTTTCCACAAATTCATCATTGTAAACTATATCATCTGCATTATTATAACAAATGTAGTCTAATCCTAATTTGTGTGCTTCTCTAACGCCATGAATAGCACACAATAATGGACCTATGTAATGTCCATATCCATCAATCCTCTTATGTGTGTGTTTTTTAATTTCATTCATATAATCAGCGCTATAATCCATGCTGTGAATGATTATTATATGATGCTTGAAAGAATAATACTTTAGTGCTTCTAAATGTATCATTAAGTCATCAATTTTTTCGTGACAAGCTATTACAAATCCTATTTTCATTTGTTATAAAGTTTCCTAATGTCTTTTATGAATGTATTTTTATTCTCTTCATATGCTTTGCCAATCTTTGTAATCTTCAATAATTCTTTCACTGTGGTTCCGCCATCGTGATGTACAAAACTTTTGCCGCACACTGCTTGTTTGTAATTATGAAATTTCATTCGCCAGAACAATTCATCATGTTCATATCCAAAATAAGGGTAATCTTTGACAAATCCATTTATTCTATAGAACAACTCTCTATGAACTAAGCAGCAAATAAATGGTAGGCAGTTCTCTACAATAACATCTGGCTTATGCTCTACCGTTCCAATTAGATTTTCATCGTATGCGCCAATGCCTCCGTTATTAGTCTTGGCAGATATTAATTTCACACCAGCATTCTTGTTTTTAGCCATTGATTCGTGCATATTAATTAACCAGTCTGTTTGCTCAATACGACAATCAGAATGTAAGAACAACACCCAATCATTTATGGTGTTATCAAAACCTCTTTTTAGCGAATGTCCAAATCCTTTTTGTTTTTCATTTCTAAGGTATTGTATAGGTAGTTTTTTAGTTTTTACGAGATTAGGAATAAAGTTTTCATTAGAAGAAAAGTCATCTACAACTGTTATGGTATAAATAATGCCAAGTGTTTTGCCTATTATAGAATCTAAGCATTCATACAATTTGTGATAATGTTCGTGAAATGGTATGATTATATCGACAGGTTTGTAAATATTTCTGTACTTAATGTTTATCTGGTTTTCCATAGAATTTAACTAGTAATGAATATATAAAATAGGAGTAAAAGATATGAATCCGTTTATTAAACCACAACCCGTAGCATTTGAAGCACCACCAGAGCCAAAATTTGATATTTTAGCTGGTAATAAGAGTTATATTGCTGCAATAGGACTTATTGGACTAGCTGTATACCAATTAACACAAAAAGATTATGTTGCCGGAATCCAAAGTATTATGGCAGCAATAGCAGCGTTTGGTATTCGTAATGCTGTAGGAAGACAGGAAAATCAAGTTTTTCAAATGAAACAACAGTATGCGTTGCTTCACCAACAGTTGAAGTTAAATGAAAAAAATAACACAGGAGGTTTTAACTAATGAATTGCAAAAAAACAGTTTTGGGACAACAAGTAACTTATATTGCCGTATGGAAGATTTTCTATCCAGATTGCCGTAAAAGATTGCTATTCTGCAATGCTGGCCACGGCGCTTATGTGCCTGCCGCAACGGTTTGCTTACAATCGCTATAAATAATAAAACCTCCATGTTTCATGGAGGTTTTATTATTTACTCTTGGAACTTTCCTGGTTCTGGTGGATATGATGAACGATAACAGATAAGGCGACCTAATAAGTGGTCATATTCGTGTTGAAATGCTCTTGCTGTCCAACCTTCGTATTGTTGTATTTGTTGCTCTCCGTCTAGACGTGTCCATTCTGTCTTAATT
>JBGPGB010000223.1:0-3700 GCA_041483595.1 Nitrosotalea sp. | reverse complement strand
TGAAATGGCATAATGACTAGGAATGAGCGATTCGTCTAATTTTTCTTTGTTGCTTTTCGGATCACCATAATGCCCCATTATCAACTTTCTCCGTTCTTCCATTAGATTAGACATGATAATCTCAGGAGGTGCTACCTTATCCACTGGCATTTCCAAAGAACTGTAAAACTCCATTGGTCTCCAACAATAGATGCATCTATTTTCACAAAACATTCCAGCTGGTGAAAATTCCATGCATCTATGAGTTGAAATTCCATAAAACTTGTGTTTGTAACATTGACCATCATCTTTAAATGATTTTTTTGTCCAATGACATAATTCAACAGTTCCATGATCTGAAACTCCATACTTTGCCTTCTTGAGCTGATTTAAAATCATTGGTTTAATCTGAATGAACTCGTTTGCCACTTCAGCTATCTCTCCAGAGCAACTCATGTTCAGTTCCTTGTGCTGGTTTTAATTAAATCTAAGGCAAGTTACTTCAAAAATGGTACGCATGGATTATTTGACATTGGAACACAGAGTTTTGTACCCAAGTATACCATACCATAAAAGACTACTCCAGCGGCGATTCCCATCGAAACCCACCATAATCTGAGCTTCATGTTTGCGATTTATTTTTTTGTTGCTAATAAACTTACGCATGATTCTCATAAAGATCCATGAAAATCTTTACGATTTGAGATCTAAAATAGATTCTTCAAACAAGTGCTGATTTTTACTTTAAACACAAAACTAACTTATATGACGTATTAGTACCCAAGAGTATGAATGCCGCTAGAATAGTTAAAGTAAAAGAACCTCTAGAAATTCAATCTCTTGAAACTCCAAAACCTAAGGGATCTCAAGTTCTCATTAAAGTAGAATCTGCTGGTGTATGTCATAGTGATATTCATCTTTGGGACGGTGGATATGAGGGACCTGCAGGTTCATTCATGAAAACAACCGATAGAGGTGTAACATATCCATTAACTCCTGGACATGAGGTAGCTGGAGTAGTAGAGAGTATGGGTGAGGAAGTAGAGGGATTTACAAAAAATGAGAAAGTTCTAGTATTTCCTTGGATAGGTGAAGGCTTATGTCCAGCTTGTAGAGTGGGTGAAGAAAATCTTTGTGACAAGCCAAGATCTTTGGGAGTTTACAATGATGGTGGTTACGCAGAATATGTTCTTGTTCCAAGTTACAAATATCTAGCAAAAATAAATGACATGGAAACTGATGTATGTGCACCTTTATCATGTTCTGCCCTTACAGCTTATGGTGCAATTAAAACTGCTCAGCTTAATCCAAATGATAACGTGGTGATTGTTGGTGCAGGAGGGCTTGGATTGATGGGTATTCAGTTGGCTAAAGCAATTAGTGGTGCTAGAATAATTTCATTAGATGTTAATGATAATAAATTAGAAGTGGCAAAACAAAGTGGTGCAGATATTACTATTAATTCCTCCAAGGAAGATCCAGTAAAAGCCATAATGGAATTAACCAGTAACTTGGGCGCTGATGCCGTAATTGACTTTGTCAATGCTACCAAGTCAGTAGAGACTGATATGCAAATACTCAGACGCAGAGCGCGAGTTGTTCTCGTAGGTCTTTTTGGTGGTTCTTTTCAGTTAAATCTTGTAACAATGCCTACTAGGGCGTATAAGTTGATGGGATCATACACTGGTTCTATGAATGATATGATTGAATTAGTTTCTCTTGCTCGTAGAGGAATAATCAAACCTATGATCTCAAATAAATTCAAACTCAGTCAGGCAACAGAAGCATTAACAATGCTAAAAGAAGGTAAAATAATTGGTAGAGGAATCATTAATCCGTAAAATATCTCTAATTGGAGCAAAAACAAGTACTCTAATATCATAAAGGTTAGATTTTTCCAAGTTGAGTTAAGATTAATACTGGATCGAAAAAGATTTTCCTTATGTGGCCCTTGTAGTACAGTGGCGAGTATAGGGGACTGTGGATCCCCGGACAGGGGTTCGATTCCCCTCAAGGGCCTTGACTTTTGATTAAATACCATCAGGTATGGAATCTATCGCATGTCAAAGGAGTCTCAGATTTTTTCTAATCTCAAGGTAGGTTTATCTCAATCAATCCATTAAATCAAAATTATTCTGAATACCATAATTCAAAAAAACTCTTTTATCGCTTGTAACTAAACAAATTCACAAGGAGAAAAAAATAGTGAGGCTTGCGTTTAGAATGGGATTGATATTTGGGGGTATTTCTGTTGCTGTTTTACTCTTGAGTTTTCTTCAAACACCCACCCACCTAAATTCTTTGGATTTTAATGGCACTGATGTTTTAGTGAAAAATGAAAATTATACTTTTCAAGGATCTCCCATAAAAGTGGGGATCATTCATTCTCTTACTGGGACTATGTCAATTAGTGAGAAACCAGTTCTTAATTCTACACTTCTAGCAATTGATGAAATTAACCAAAAAAGCGGGATTCTTGGTAGAAAAATCGAACCCATAATTATTGATGGTCAATCAGACCCATTAGTATTTGCAGAAAAGGCAAAATATCTTATTACACAAGAACATGTTTCTGCAGTCTTTGGGGGCTGGACTTCAGCTAGTCGCAAAACTATGAAACCCATTTTTGAAGAATACGGCAGCTTGCTTTTTTATCCTGTTCAATACGAAGGTCTTGAATCTTCTCCTAACATAATATACACGGGCGCTGCTCCTAACCAACAAGTTATTCCAGCAATAGATTGGGCAGTTAAAAACTTGGGAAAAAAATTCTTTCTGGTTGGTTCTGACTATATTTTCCCTAAAAGTGCAAACGAGATAATTAAATTCAGAATACATGAACTAGGTGGAGAAGTGGTTGGTGAAGAGTATAGAAATCTAGGCGACACTGAATTCAAAGAAGTGATTAGCAAAATAAAAGAAAGTCATCCAGATGTTATAATTAATACACTTAATGGCGACAGTAACATCTCGTTTTTTAAAGATCTTAGAAGTGCTGGCATTTCTTCTAAAATAACTCCAACAATATCATTTAGTATTGGAGAGCCCGAAATACAAAAAATAGGAACTAAATTAGTTGAAGGAGACTATGCTGCATGGAATTACTTTCAGAGTTTGGATACTCCACAAAATAAACAATTCTTAGAGGCATTTAAGGAAAAATATGGCAACGAGCCTGTAAGTGATCCGATGGAAGCTGCCTACATCAGCGTATACGTCTTTGCCAATGCTGTGGAAAAAGCAGGGACGGATAATTACGATGCAGTTCAAAAATCAGTTAAAGGAATTACTTTTTTAGCTCCAGAGGGGGTGGTGGGGGTAGATCCTGAAACTCAACATCTTTACAAAATAGTTCGCATAGGAAAGATAATGGGGGATGGACAGTTTTTGATCGTGTCCAGTTCTGAAATACCCATCAAGCCAATTCCATATCCTGATTACATGTCAAAAGAAAATTGGAATACTTTCTTGGAAAAACTCTATGTTGGTTGGGGAAACAAGTGGTCAAATTCTTGAATAGATTTAGGGGCGGTCTTGTTGATTAGTATTTTCAGTACCTATAGGCAAAAGATTCTTTCAATGATGTTGATTATCGGAATTATCCCTTTCGCCATTTTGAGCACCTATCTATATGTGAATACAGTATCTTATAATGAATCAGATGTTCTTTCAGACTTGACCTCAGTTTCAAAAACAAATGCTAATGCAATTTCTATCTCTT
>JBGPGB010000222.1:0-3713 GCA_041483595.1 Nitrosotalea sp. | reverse complement strand
GAGGGGAGCTACGTAGAGTATGTTCCAAACAGATGACCTCTAAAGGGCAGAAATACCATTACAAGATTGAATTTTTCAAAGGTTATGACTTCAAACAATATCAAAGATTCAAAGATGGATTTGAAGAACTATTTTGATCCGTTAAAAGAGCCCTTGAGGTTGAGGAGAGGATATCATTACACCTGATTAGTATGTTACAAAAAATACTTACGGGATCTCATATTTACCAAAACTATTGTGAATATATGAAATTGCCAATAATCAAGTATGAGAATTTGTATATAAATCTCAAAAATAAAATCAAATTAGATTCTCCCAAAGAAAGGAGTAGAAATTGAGAGACCAGAACTTGAAAACACGGGATCTTTGGATATGTTACAGATGTAACTTGGTATTTAATGACGAGTCATTGGCTAATTTACACATGGATATTTCAAACCACCATGTAAGAAAAATACGAAAAATCATATCGAATTCTAGCTGAAAAAAGATCGGCAAATAGGCAGAAAACCAATCATTGGATACCCACGATATCTAAGTTTCTCGTAACTTTGAATTTTCCAATATCGTCAAAAATTCCATTTTTAAAATTAGAGTTTACAGGTCTACCTGTATCTTTTCAAAATTATATTTTATCTTGTTCAAATGGTTCTAAACTTTCAATAACATCATTTTTAATATTTAGGATGCTCTTGTTGAATTTATCCTGTCAATGAGATGTCAGGTTGACCTTAGGAACAGTCGTCAGAGCCTGTTGTGTTGCCTCATAGGCTGGATATTGAGTCATTCCCCACGGCTTTGCCCCGAGAAAACCATTATCATTGAATACATTATTTGGGAAAGTTCGTAGATTTGTGTTAAAATCTCTAACCCCATCATTGTAATATGTCCTAGCAACAGCAATTCTATTTTCAGTACCAGCAAGTTCATCCATCAGTCGAGTCACTGTAGCATCAGATTTCAAGTTAGGATATGCCTCATATGTTAGAATTATCTTACTCAAAGCTTGTTCAATTTGATTGCTAAGCTGAACTCTTGATTCAGTAGTAGTTGCAGATTGCCACTGAGAACGGAGACGTGTTACATCTTCGAGTGTTTGTTTTTCAAATTGCATGTATCCTTTAACGGATTCAACTAGATTCGGTATAAGATCATATCTTCTTTGTAGCTGTGCGTCAACATCAGCAGCTAACTTTTTGACATTTTCGTCTTTGCTTTGGGCTGAATTAAAACCTGAAAAGTACAGACCATAAAGTGCCCCGAATATTATTATAATTATCATAATACCAATCGCGATTGCAATTATTTTTCCGCTTATCATCTAGATAGCGCTGTGTAAGAACGACTTGAATATTACTTTATTGTTGTCAGAATTCATCTTCCTGCTCCCCCTCCACCCGAGCCTCCACCTCCACCTCCACCTCCACCTCCGCCACCTCCCCATCCTCCGCCCCATCCTCCACCATAAAATCCACCTCCTCTACCTCCACGACGGTTACGAACCAAGGCCATCGCAATAAACACACCAAAGAAAATAACAAATAAAATTACTGTCGACGGATCTACAGAGTTATCCCTATTTTCAGATTGAACAGGCATAGACGGTGAAAAATTGGTATCATTACTCACATAACCAGCTTTTTCGGCCAATGCCATTACAGTATCAAAAAATGCTTGATCAAAAACAGCCTTGTCGCCAGTTTCATCATAAGATTTTTTTGCAGGAACAAGATACGAATCAAGAATCGCACCGGCCGTACCGTCCGTAATGTTTCCCTCCAATCCCCTCCCTATCTCAATACGCATTGATCCACCTCCAGCATCAGGCTCAAGTGACAACAAAATGAGAATGCCGTTATCTTTACCCTTCTTCCCTATTCCTTGCACGCCATCAAGTGAAACCTCGTTAAAGATATAATTTGCAAGCATGTCTCTATCTTGAATTTCTTGACCATTTTTTTTAATTCCATGCCCAATGAAACTTGGGATTGTATAGATTACAATCTCAACCGAAGTAGCATCATCTACTTTTCTCAGATAAGAATCCAGTAATGATTCATTTCCACTACTGATGATACCGGCCTTATCATAGATGTAAGTAGGTCGTGAACCGTTTGCTGATACTGATGGGAAGGATGATAGAGCAGATGATGATATCAAAAGTAAGATTAAGATTAGAGAAATGCATAACCGCATTAGATATTGAGTAAATCACTCCAATCTTAAAGATTTGTTATGGTCCGATGAAAAAAATAGGAATCGTAATGGGTCTGGCATAGGCCATCATAATTAAAATTATTCACATCTAAACAAGTCCTGCAGAACCCAGTCACTACAAAATCGAATAAAAAAAGAGATTCCATTAGTTCTGACTCTGTGGAATAGATTCTATATCTTCTTCAAGTTCCTTTTTTAATCCCTTCCACCACTTGGGAAATTCTTCCATGTCTTATCAAATTCTCACGGTTCTTCCTTATAGATCTGACTATTCCCTTCTATGAAATATGTGGAGTTGAATTGATTTAGGCAATATTGCTGATCAGTCTTGAACCTCTAGGTAGAGCAGAACAATAATTTTTCATTTTTTTAGATGATATCGTTTTCTATGAGTTAGGGGGAAGATAGTACGGCAAAGAGGAGCTGTTCCAGTTTACTCTAGAGATTGATTTCGGATTCCGTCTCATCTAGTATATTTTTGGTCTCTTTTCATGTCATAATTGTAGAGGTTGATTTGCCATTCTAGCATTCATTTTTTAATGCCGTTTGAGACCAACTTATTAGGATCCATTTCTCTTGTCATCAGGTATTCATGAAAATTGGGATACTTGGATCAGGAGATGTAGGACTCAAGCTAGGCGATGGATTCATTTCGCTTGGACATACAGTAAAAATTGGAACACGTAACACGTCAAAAGAAAACATTACAACTTGGATTAAAAAACATGGTCAAGAGGCATCTGCAGGAAGTTTTGAGGAAACAGCGTCATTTGTAGAGGTAGTCGTGTTTGCAACTTTATGGGCAGCAACTTCAGATATAATCAAACTGGCAGATCAAAAGAACTTTTCTCGAAAAATTGTAATTGACGTTACTAATCCTTTAGATTTTTCAAAAGGAATGCCTCCCACATTAGCTATTGGTCATACAAACTCTGCTGGAGAAACCATCCAGAGATTGTTACATGATGCAAAAGTGGTAAAAGCATTCAATTCTGTTGGAAATCCTCATTTCTTTCATCCGGATTTTCCTGGAGGTCCGCCTACAATGTTTATTTGCGGAAATGATGGCGAGGCCAAAAAGATAGTGACAGACATTCTTACTGAATTTGGTTGGGAAACAATAGACATTGATGGGATCGAATTTTCTCGTATTTTAGAGCCACTTGCAATGCTTTGGATAAATTACTATTTCAGAACTAATACTGGTAATCATGCTTTCAAACTTTTACGAAAATAATACGAATTGATTCACTAATAATATACTAAAGAATTGCCAAAGTCATCAGTTTAATTGCTCAAAAATCTAATACAAATGCTCTTAGAACAACTCCTGCACCTTTTAGGATTTTATTTTTTGTTCTTGAAAGACTCCTAACTTGCATTGCTTACACCTCCTTGTTTTGTCTGGAAAGATTCAACCTTTCTAGCATAATGCTTTGATATTTCATCGTGTAGAGAAACTATTGATCCATCATGAAACGTCAAGTTACACCTGT
>JBGPGB010000221.1:0-3725 GCA_041483595.1 Nitrosotalea sp. | reverse complement strand
CCGCGCATTTATGCGCATTGAAGTATGCACAAGTCTCCCGCTATTCCCATTATTCGGATGTCAAAGAGCAGACTGCTTAGATTTTCGCTACCAGTGAAGCCTACCAGAAGTTCCCTTTTCCTGTCAACTACTATTTTGAGCTTTGCTAAGAAAAGTTAAGGTAAGCTATGACCTAATGGGACTAGCAGAGAGTAAGGGGCGAGCTGGATACCTGTCAAGAAGTATTTGTGTACATTATGGTACAATAGAGTGTAAATAGTAAAATTAGAAAATAGAAAGCATAAATTGTGCCACTAGGTTTAGCAAACGAAAAATAATTTTACTTTGTTCCATAAAGTACTTTGCAGGGCAAACCCCTATGTCACCCCCGCTAGGCTCAAGTGTGGGGGAAAATATATATAAATAGTTTCTCTTACTCTAAAAGTATGTACTATATATTACTATAAACGTATGTATACTATATATAGGAAGATCACTATATGTACTATATATAGGGGGGACTATCATAATGGTAATATTTTTATATATTTGTGATTCATCTCTGTAATATTTTTATATTTTTTAGGATTCTATCCTGGGGTTATGCTGGTGATAGTGGGCTTAAGTCTATGGAATCTAATCACTTACCTTCAGCCTGGAAAAAATTTTGGGGCGCGGCTAAGATTATTGTTGACAGCAAGATAGCTTTGGAGGTAGAGTGTTTCGATTCAAAAAACAGGAGGATGAAATGGGAAAAATTAGACCTGAACTTGAGAGATTCGAGACTAACTTGGACTATTTAGATGGAAATGGCTTTGTTGCGGAGAGATTTATCAATAAGTTAAAGCAGGTGAAAGAAGGGAAAGTTGTTGGAAAGGGCTTTATCTCTCCCAAAGGTAGGAAATTGATCGGAAAGATGAGGAATAACAATAAATCTGTAAGAACATGGGATACAGAATACCTAGAATTTATGTTATATAAGATTTGTTTTGCTTTGGTTAAGCCCTTTCCCCCTAAGAAAGAGGATTTAGCTAAGGAATTAGGGATTTCCAAGCTAATTCTCTTTGAACTTATAAATACTCCCCAATATTTAGAGATTAAAAAGTCATTAAGGAAAGAATTAAGGGCAAAATGGGGAGCAGAGGTAGATCAAGCAGTTATTCGTAGAGCAATTCGTGGTTCTGATCCTGCTGCAAAATTATTTTATGATCTTCAGGGAGAATTAATCCAAAAGATTGAAGTTACAAAGAAAGATGCTATTCCTGAAAGTCCAGAAGATAAAGAGAAGTTAATCCAGAAGTTAATTAAGGAAACTAATACAGACTACAAACCAGTAGTTAAGGAAAAAAAGTAATATGCAGGACTTAATAGGTCTTTCATCTGCAAAGAGGCTTTCTGAAAAGCAAGAACAACTAATTCTTGCATTACGTGATAAGAAAGCCCGGCGTGGACTGGAAGACTTATTTTATTTTAGTAAATATATTTTAGGTTATGAGGATATGCAAGTAGAACCACATTTAGAAATGTGTAATTTTATATCACAAGAATGGCCTAAGACTTTAGATTTAGAACCTAGAGGTAGTTTTAAATCTACTATCAGAACAATCTGTTATCCAATCTGGAGAATTATAAAGAATCCCAACATTCGTATTCTAATCAATTCCCAGGAACTTAAAATGTCTAAGAAGTTCCTTGCAGAAATAAAAGGACACTTTGAGCACAATGAAGAGTTTATCAGTTTGTATGGAGATTATGTAGGATCAAAATGGAATGATGATGAAATTATTGTCAGCACAAGAACAAAGCACAGAAAAGAACCTACGATTATGACAGGTGGAGTAGAAACTCCTAAAACTGGTGGTCACGTAGATTTACTGTTAAATGATGATCTCCATGATGAACACAATACAAACACAGCAGAACAAGTAGAGAAGGTAATCCGTTTCTGGCAGCTTCAATCAGCTATTCTAGAACCTGATACTTCTGATGAATACTTACCAGGACCAAATGATATTATTCCTGAGCAACATGATACTGGAACTAGATGGTTAGTAGGAGATTTATATCAGCACATTATTGACTCTGAGATACAAAGACGTAAGCAAGGTTTAGGAAAAGAGTATCTTATTAGGGTTAGAAGCGCCCATAATAAAGATAGATCACTTTATTTCCCCACTAGATTAACAGAGAATTATCTTCAGTCACAGAAGTTGAAGTTAGGTGTATCAATGTATTCCTGTCAGTATGACAATAATCCTGTTGCTGAAGATGCTGTTATGTTTAAAAAGAAGTGGATGAAGTTTTATGGTAAGTATCCTCCTAAGAGTTTAACTACATCAGTAATTTGTGATCCTGCTATCTCAGAGCGCGATGATGCTTGTGATACATCATTCACAGTTTTAGGTACTGATGTTGATGGGTATAGTTATATTCTTGCAGCTTACTTTATGAAAGATACTACAGATAAGATTATTGATATGATGTTTAAGATTCAGGATATTCATAAGCCCTCAATCTTTGGTATTGAAACAGTAGCTTTCCAGAAAGCTCTAAAGTATTGGGTATGGGAGAGAATGAGACAGACTGGAAAGTCTATTAATATCTTTGAGTTAAAGACTGATACTTCAGTAACCAAAGATATGAGAATTAAAGGTATGGTTCCTTACTTTGAATCTGGTACTTGGCAATGGCCGGGAGAAGGGCCAAAGAGTTTAAATGGTGACTTACTTAGATTATGGGATCAGGTGACTCAATATCCAATGAGTAAGTTTATTGATGGTGTTGATTCACTTGCTTACCATACTCAGGTTATTATCCCCCCTGCTTTCAGGAGAGAGAAAGTTAGTACATCTAAGTTTGGAATGACGTTTGATGAATCTAGACAATTAGAAAGATCAAGTAGAGTTAGTAGAACTAAGAAGAGTAGACCTATTATAGGTCAGCATAATTTTGAGAGTATATCTTATAACCAGCATGAGAGGGTTGCATAATGGCCTTCTTTAATCGTCAGGATTATTCTAAAGACATTAATAAGTGGTTAGGTTTATGTAAATTATCTGAAGCAGAGCGTAAGGAAAGACAGCCTGCTTGGGATGATATAGATAAATATTTTAGGGGTACTCAGTGGAAAAGTTTTAAGGATAAAGGCGTTGATACAGTAACCGTTAATTTAGTCTACAGTCAAGTTAAAATTGTTGTGCCCTCCACTTATCTCCGCTACCCAAAGATTTACTTCATCCCAACTAATCCTGCATCAGTAGACGCAACTAGATTATTGGAGACTGTACTCAACGCCGATATGCGTACTATGAAGTTAAAGGATGTGAATAAAAGAATTGTTCAAGATGTATGTTTATATGGTACTGGATTTAGTAAAACTACATTTGAAACAGAGGGTGAAGTAGAACCAGATTTACAGGAGAGTCAAACTGCTGACGATTTAATGGCAAGATTTAAGGATACCCAAGCTTCAGCAATAACAGGTGGTGGTATTACATTAGCAAAAGCAAAGCCTCATGCTGCAAGGATTAATCCTAGAAATATGTTCTTCTCAGTGGGAGCTACAAGTTTAAGTGATCCTGGTTTCATTGGACATTGTGAAAGAAAGAGAGTTCAATCTTTAAAAGATAATCCTTACTATATTAATACTAAAGATTTAAAACCTACAGAAAGTATACGTAATGATCTTAGAACTAGTTTAGGTGCATATGCTGGATATGGTGCTGAAGAGTATTTAGATTATGTTT
>JBGPGB010000220.1:0-3751 GCA_041483595.1 Nitrosotalea sp. | reverse complement strand
TCCTTCACAAGACATATTTATGAAGCCTGAAAAGGAGAATTCGAATAATGGTTAACAGCGTAGAACTTGATCTCTTGATAGTAGGTTCTGGTCTTGCTGGTCTTAGGGCCGCAATTCAAGCAGCGAAAGTAAGTTCAAAGTTAAAGATTGGAGTTATTTCAAAACTTCAAGTAATGCGTTCACATTCTGTATCTGCCGAAGGCGGAACAGCTGCCGTTCTATATCCTGAAGAAGGCGATTCACTTGAATCTCATGTTTATGATACTGTAAAAGGAAGTGATTTTCTTGGAGACCAAGATGTCATTGAAAGACTTGTTCAGGAAATGCCATCTGAAATATATCAGCTTGAACATTGGGGAATGCCTTGGTCAAGAAGAGATGATGGAAAAATTGGTCAGAGACCTTTTGGGGGTTATAGTTTTAACCGAGCAACATATGCTCAAGATAAAGTTGGATTCTATGAGATGCAGACTCTTTACGATACTTGTCAGAAATTTGATAACATAGAATTTTACAATGAATGGTTTGTTTCATCTGTAATACACGACGGTCGAAGTTTCTGCGGTATTACAGCAATCGAACTTTCGACTGGTAACTTTTACACATTCAAGGCAAAAGCATTGATTATTGCAACAGGTGGGGCAGGACGAGTCTACAGTTTTTCAACTTATGCATTAGCTTCAACTCCAGACGGATTGGATATGGCATATCGTGCAGGAATGGCCTTGAAAGACATGGAATTTGTTCAATTTCATCCAACGGGAATATTACCTTCAGGAATTTTAATTACAGAAGCTGCTAGAGGTGAAGGAGGATATTTGATAAACAAAGATGGGGAGAGATTTATGAAAAAATATGCCCCAAACAAGCTTGAGCTTGCCTCAAGAGATGTTGTTTCTCGTGCAATGATGACAGAAATTAATGAAGGCAGAGGTTTCAAAAATGAAACAGGGTTGGAATGTCTGAAACTAGATTTGACACACCTTGGTAAGGAAGTAATTATAGGAAAGCTTCCTGCAATCAGAGAAATCTCATTGAAATTCTCTGGTATAGATCCAGTAACTGAGCCAATTGATGTGCGACCAGTATGTCACTATATGATGGGAGGAATTCATACAAACATAGATGGTGCAACTGAAATACAAGGAATCTGGGCAGCTGGAGAAGTTGCATGTAATAGTGTTCATGGTGCAAATAGGTTGGGAGCAAATTCAACATCAGAATGTCTTGTTTGGGGAAAAATAACAGGAGAGTTAGCTGCAAAATATGTTCTTGAAGGTAAATCGCAAGCACCATTCCCAATGCATTTGATTGCTACTGAAGAAAAAAGAATCTATGATGGTATTTTTAGAGGGAGTGGAAGTGTAAATCCATACGAAGTACGACAGGAGTTAACTGATATCATGAATTCAAAAGCATATGTCTTTAGGACTGAAAGTGATCTAGTTGAAGGTTTAAAACAAGTACGGCAACTACACCAGAAAACTTGGAAGCATGTAGACGATAAAGCTAAAGAGTTTAACACTAACTTTACAAATGTAATGGAACTTGATTCCATGTTCCGAGTTACTGAAGTTATTCTGATGGGCGCAATTGCACGAAAGGAATCTAGAGGTTCACATGCAAGAGTTGATTATCCAGATAGAGATGATAAGAATTTCTTACATCATACTCTTGTTTATTATGATACAAAAGAACCTGTTCTCAAGACACATCCAGTAACTATTACTAAATACAAGCCAGTGGAGAGGAAATACTAGTGGTGGAAAGATTGTCAAACCGTGAGGGCATAAGAGGAATGGCAAATCCAACTCGATATGGGATAGAACGAGTTGCTTATTGGCTACAGAGACTAACCGGACTTGGTTTACTTGCCTATTTGATAGGTCACATTTATGAAACAAGCACAATTGTTCATGGAAAAATTGCATGGGATCAGATGTTAGAATTTACGCAGACTCCACAAGGACATATCTTTCTGACACTAGTCATTGGCATGTGTGTATTTCATACTGCAAATGGAATACGGGTCATGCTTGGTCATGGAGGAATAGGAGTTGGAAAACCTGGACAGCCAGAATATCCCTACAAGGCAGCATCTCTTAACTACAAACAAAGGCTTTGCATCTGGGTCTCGATTGCACTTGCAGCTCTAGCAATGATGTATGGTGCATCCATACTATTTGGTGAATAAAATGCGTGAAAGTATTATAATGAAAATACATTATGGAACAGCATTAGGAGCTGTCGCACTTGTAGCTGTACACATTCTAATGAGAATGTCACAAAAGTTTTCAGATTCATTACAATATCAAAATGTGATTGCAAATTATCATTTCCTTCCATATGCATTGATGCTAGAAGTTATCTTAATTCTGTTATCTGTCCATGGTTTCAATGGGCTTCGAGTAATTCTCTTAGAGCTAAAACAAGGATCAACTTATGAAAAATTGATTAACTATGGATCTATTGTAGCTATGACAGCTTTGATTGCTTATGGCTCAAGAACTATATTGCTAGCAGGAATGGGAATTTCTTAGTTATGGCAGTTGTAGCAGCACCGAAACCATCCGAAGAATTAGATTCTACTAAAACAACCTCATTTCAATCAAATACTATAACTCTGAGGATAGCAAGATCCAACCCTGCAGAAGGACAAGAAACCACTTACTCGGAATTCGAGATTCCAGTACAGAAATGGACTACGGTTTTGGAAGCAATCTTGTATGTAAAACAAAACCTTGATCATGCTGTCGCAGTGAGATATTCTTGTAGACAAGCATCATGTGGCTCGTGTGGAATGAAAATTAATGGAAAACCAGCGTTGGCCTGTTACACAAAGATTTCAGAATTAAACTCAAAAGTTATAACAGTTGAGCCCATGAACAATTTCCCAATAATCAGGGATCTCGCTGTTGATTTTAGGCAACTATTCACAAATCACAAAAAAATGAAGCCATTTATCATAAGGGAAGATTCTGAAGTAACACCTGAATCCAAAGAATTTATACAAACACCAAAGGACCTTGAAAAGTTTCTCCAATTCTCCTACTACATCAAGTGCGGTCTCTGCAACTCTGCATGTCCAACAATGGCTACAGATACCTCATTTATTGGTCCACAGGGACTCGCACAAGCCTACCGATATGTAGCAGATAACCGGGATAACGGAAAAGATGATAGGCTAAAAATTGTCGATGACTCTCATGGAATCTGGAGATGCCACTTTGCTGGATCTTGTAGCCAAGTTTGTCCGAAAGGTGTGGATCCTGCAATGGCAATCCAACTACTTAGAGGATATCTCTTAGGGTTTAGAAAATAATATCTTAAGGCTTTTTGGGATTTTTACTTGTGTTGACCTGATTGTTTATGGCCTCTGCCATGAAATGATTTGAAACATTGACCTTTACATCATTGATGCCATCTATCTTAAGCAAGTTATCGTGTACGTCTTGTGCAATCTTAAATCCAAATATTGCTGGACAAAATGGACTTGTTAAATGAAGGTCAATTTTAACTTCAGATTCTACAATGTCAATATTATCTATAAGTTCAAGCTCCATTATTGAGACATTTATTTCTGGATCAACCACTTTTGTTAGCTCATCAAAAATTTGTCTTCTCAGGTCTTGAGATGCCTGTGACATAAATAAAAAAGCGTCTATGCTATATATAACCATTCTAATTCCTAAATTGATGTACAGATCAAGATTAGAAGGAAAATTAGACGAAAATACATTAGAATTTCTCT
>JBGPGB010000219.1:0-3755 GCA_041483595.1 Nitrosotalea sp. | reverse complement strand
AGCGATGACCTTGAGAGACTCCAACTTTTAGACATTGTATTTACAAAAGGAGTCAATGCACTATCAAGAGAGGAGCTTGAAAGACTCCATGATCTTATAGAGAAAAAAGATTACAGTCATAATAAAAAAGCGAAAAAGTCTAAAACAAAATTACTCAAGAAGATTGGAAATGCAATTTATGATCACGAAGTGAAACATGGCAATTCATTTAAAATGAGCTAGAAGAGACTTGAGTCAATGCTAGGCGAATTCATAAATTCTGTTTTGCATGATACCATTTTCATAAAATATGGTCTGTTAGGGCTTTTTTTTAATGGAATGTTTTCAAGTTTTATTCCAATTCCTACAGAATTAACAATCTCAGCATTACTTTTGGGAGGAATAAATCCAGTAGATGTATTTGTAGTATTAACCATCAGCTCCATAATTGGTGGGTATATTGCATACTATTTGGGATACAATGGAAGACTACTAAGAAAACTACGAAAGACTCCAGAAAAAAAATATGAACAGAAGAGTATCAGCATCATGACAAAGTATGGTTGGTTTACAGTAATTTTGGTTTCTCCCTGGATTCCCATAATAGGTGATGTGGTATCAATTATAGCGGGGACCAAAAGATACAACATTGTAAGATATACGATTGCAATGACGATTGGTAAGACAGTAAAGGCAATTGCAATAGTATTTTTTGGAATACATTTTGTACAATGGTTAGTTCAGGTCCTACATTAGAAAGTATATTACGTGTATATTAGAAACAAAATCTTGTGAAGGACGTATTTCCTGTACATTATGATCTAAAGTTTGAGCCAGACTTTAAGAAATTCACATTCAATGGAAAAGAAAATGTATCAATTCAAGTATCCAGACCTATTAACAAGATAATTCTCAATTCTGCTGAACTTGAGATAAAAAAGTGTAAAATATCTTGGAATGGAAAAGAGATAAAACCAAAGATAAGCCTTGATTCAAAAACTGAAGAACTTACACTTGCCTTCGCTCAAAAAATATCAGGTACAGCGATTCTTTCCATTGATTTTATAGGACAATTAAATGACAAATTAGTTGGTTTTTACAGAAGCAAGTACAAGTACAAAGGAAAAGAAAGACATCTTGCAACTACTCAGTTTGAGGCAGCAGATGCACGAAGAGCATTTCCCTGTTGGGATGAGCCTGAAGCCAAGGCAACTTTTGATGTTTCGCTTTTAGTAGACAATACACATACTGCAATCTCAAACATGCCAGTAGTATTAAAGAAAAAAATGGGTCCAAAAACACTATACAAATTTGATACCACTCCTACAATGTCTACATATCTTCTCTATCTTGGTGTGGGTGAGTTTGAATTCATACAAAGCAAGTCAGGTAAAACTCTAGTCAGAATAATCACAACTCAAGGAAAGAAGCATCAAGGAAGATTATCGCTAGAATTTACAAAACAATTTTTGTCATATTTTGAAAAATATTTCAAAATTTCATATCCATTACCAAAGCTTGACATGATTGCAATACCAGATTTTGCTTCTGGTGCAATGGAGAACTGGGGCGCAATCACGTTTAGAGAAACCATTTTACTTTACGATCCAAAGACATCATCCACTGAAACAAAGCAACATATTGCTGAAGTAATCGCGCATGAGATTGCACACCAATGGTTTGGCAACTTAGTTACAATGAAGTGGTGGAATGATCTATGGTTAAACGAAAGCTTTGCCACATTTATGGCAACAAAGGCAGTTGATTCAATATATCCAGAATGGGACTTTTGGGACCAATTCCTCATTTCAGAGATGACAGGTGGTTTGAGTCTTGATTCATTAAAATCATCTCATCCCATCGATGTCCCAGTAAAAAGTCCTTCAGATGTACGACAAATTTTTGATGAGATTAGCTACAATAAAGGTGGGTGTGTATTGATGATGCTAGAGAATTTCATCGGAGATGACAATTTTCGAAAAGGGTTACATGTGTATCTCAAAGAAAATGAATATTCAAATGCAACAACTGAAGATCTGTGGAACTCACTGGGTTCTATTTCAAAACAACCAGTAAGACAGATGATGAATACATGGGTAAAGCAGGTAGGATACCCTGTAATTGAAGCACGAGCAAAGAATTCAAAATTAAAATTATCCCAGAAAAGATTTCTACTAGAAAACAATGTAAAGACAAAACCTGGAAATTGGATGATACCCCTCTCTGTTAGAGATGGAGACAAGGTAATTACTAAATTAATGAAAGGATCTATTACAATTCCCTACAAATCAGATTGGATCAAGATAAATGATGGTCAAAAGGGCTTTTACCGAGTAAAATATGATGAAAATTCCCTTGAAGCACTTGGAAGACTGGTAGAAGAAAAGGCAATATCTAATGTTGATCGTTGGAGCATACATCACGACCTCTTTGCATTTGTTGTCTCAAATCAGATATCATTTAGAAATTATCTTGAATTTGTAAGACATTATGAAGAAGAAGACGATTATGTTGTATTGTCAGATATAATTGGAAGTTTGAACTTTTTCTATACTACATTATCAAAAGAAGAGTTCTGGGATGAAATCAAGGAATTCAATCACAATTTCTTCAATAAAGTATTTGCACGAATAGAATGGGATCCTGTCAAGGGAGAGAAATCAACAACTGCGCTTCTTCGAGGTCAGATAATTAGTTCGCTTGGAAGACTAGATGATGAAGAAATAATTGCTGAAGCAAAATTACGATTTTCTAATTTATTAAAAACAGGTCAATTAAATCCAGATCTTCGAGGACCAATTTATTCCATCATAGCATGGAGTGGTGACTCTTTCACATATCAAAAGATCCTCGGTTTGTATCGTAAAGCACCAACACAAGAAGAGATGGTCAGATTACTAAGCTCGCTTGCAAACTTTCAAGATAAAAAATTACTTTCAAAGACACTTGCGTTTACACTCTCTAAAGAAGTCAGAACTCAGAATTTATTCCAACCAATTGCAAGATTGGTGACAAATCCCCAAGGTAAGGAACTTGCCTGGCCATGGATTAAGCAAAACTGGAAAGGAATTGTTTCAAGATTTGGAGTAGGAAACCCACTCCTCAACAGGATAATCGGCAGCATCTCAATTGAAGCAGATTTAGAAAAAGAAAAGGAGATTAAAAGATTTTTTACAAAATATCATGTTCCAGGTACTGAGATGAAGCTTGCACAGACCTTAGAAAAAATTAGAATTCATGCAAGATTTATCCAAAGCATAAGAAAAGAATTCTAGTCTACAAATCTATTTTGTATATTCTCAAAAATTGCATATTGTCATTCTCTCAATGTTTAATAGTGCCATAAAATCAAAATCGCTGGTGAAGAGTCCCTTACGTAGTAAACTCTGAATCATAACGGTATTGTTCCTTATCGCTGGATTTTAGGGAATTTTTATTGGATTAATTGTATTTACAAAACCAAACTTCATTTTAACAGCACTTTGAATGGTAAACATCTCACTAGGAATTTTCTTAGGATTCAAAGTTCCAAGAATGAATGATAAACAACAAATAAACAGAAGGAAATAATCAAAAAAAATACATTACTGAATTTAAGAACAATTTTATAATTTAACAACTTGTAGCAATAGATGGCTGGGGCAATTATAGGTCAATTCCTGTCTACAGAATACTTGATTCCAATTTTTCTTTTGACTATTTTCCTTGCATCGGTGATTGCATTCAGAGTTAAAGTTCCATACACAATGATTTTGGTTGGAATTGGAATTACAATT
>JBGPGB010000218.1:0-3776 GCA_041483595.1 Nitrosotalea sp. | reverse complement strand
TAAACTTTTTTGGATTGACGTGTTTCAGGAAGATACGGAGGATCAATGTAGAATAACGTATTTTCATTTTCAAATGAATCAATTAGATCGTTGACTGATTTACAACAAACTTCTACATCTTTCAATCTTTGAGCAACTTCCCACATCTGCTCCTTATATGTTTCCCAAGAATTAATTTCTCCTGGTCTTCCTCCTCGTTGTCTATTGCTCCAACTGAATGCTTTTCCTAATCCACCACGGCTCATTCTGCGCTTTACGAGTTCAGCAACAGCGTTAAGTTTGGCATCTTCACTTTGTTGATTTATTGCCCATTGGAATGAATCATATTTATATTCTGTTTTAATAACTAAGTTGATGAACTCTTTAGGCTCTTTGGATGCAAGTTCTCTGACGATGGAAACTATTTTTGGATCAACGTCATTATAAACTTCTTTGACGGATTTTTGTTTATTGAGCAGTATTGACGCCGCTCCACCACAGCCTTCAACATAAGTAAGTTGGGTGTAGTTCTTTGGAAAGAACTTAATTATGAAATCAACTAAGTAATATTTGCCGCCATGACACTTAAATATCGGTCTAAATTTTCTCATTATAATTTATTTCCATTGCTTATTTCTGTAATCACAACTTTCCAGTACTCAACTTGAATTAGTCCATTCTTGTGTTTTTTATTTTTGTTTTTCTTGTTTTTTCTTGGACTTTGATCGTACCAGTCATTATGGTCAACTTTAGAGTATTGTGCGTATTTGTTTTTCTTTTTTGTCTGTTTCAGTGAAGGATCGCAACCAGAGCAAACCCACATATTACCAACGAAACCACCCTCACTGGAAGAACCGCCGCAATGACAACAGCGATTGGTTATTACTTCCTGAACGTTTTTCTTCTTCTTTTTGTGTGGCCTACCATCTCTTTCTTCCCGTTTGCCAGAGTGTTCAGGAAAACATCCATAACATACCCATTCACCACTGCGCCATTCTCCAGTAGGCTGATCTTGGCAGCACCAAGCGCAAGTTTTCATTCTTTGGTTGCTCATAGCTTCCATGAAGGTTTTAAAATGCATATCGCATTATACCAAATAAATGAAAAAGGGGAAGAGCAATTCCTTTGCCTCCTTCCCCCCAACCTGGAGTTCAAAAAGTTTATTTGCCGACAAACGGATTTGCTTGAAGTTTCATCACCTGTCCGTGGAAGGGTTCGTCGAGAAGACAAACAACTTTATCCCACATCAATTCCAACTTCTTTTGTTCTCTGGCGTGAATGAAGACCGGACACCAGTTGTCATCTTTGGGTGATGTTGCCCCAAGCTCTTCTGCAACTTCCAGTCGATGAACATGAGGCAACGTTAAGAACATATAGGTGAGTTTTCGTGATGCGTTCATTTTTTCTCCCTTTTAGGAAGTTTTTCTACCATCTCAAGCAACGTGGTACGAACTAACTTTGCAGGCGCATTTCCGAAGTTGTGCAAAGGTCGCTGCCTTGCTCTGCCAGCGATGACCTTGAGACGTTCAGCCTCACGTTCTTCGACTGTAAAGGGTTTGCCGTATGTCTTAAAATATAAGGAAGTATCAACATTATCTTCCATCCGTTTTTCCAAGATTTCTTTCATCTTAATAAACTTTGGCCGTAACTTCTCTGGAATTTCCATTGGGTCTATGTCACGAAGATTTTCAAGATATTCTTTCCAAAGTACGGAAAGTTGAGTTGTGACATTTGCCTCCAGAATAGCATGAAGAACTTTTCGGAACTTAGCTTGCGTGGTCATTGCTGCCTCCTTTGTATTTTCATATCTTACCATAACCCATATACAAAAGCAATACCATTTTTATTTTTTTTAAGCATATATAGTATATGGCAAACTGGACCCAAGAACAATTTGAAGAAGTCAAGAAGTGTAGAAAATCATTTAGATACTTTGCAGAAAAGTATCTACAAATCATGCATCCAAAGAAAGGCTTACTCCCTTTTAGGTTATATCTCTTCCAAGAGCGAATGGTTAGTGAGTTTGAAATTCATCCTTATTGCATTCTAAAAAAATTTCGACAGGCTGGCGCTACAACCACTGCTGTTATGTGGCTATTGTGGAAGTGCCTTTTCTTTAACGATCAACGCATCATGTTCCTATCTAAGACTGACCGTGAAGCTCGTTATGTTGGAAAAATGGTTGCTAATGCCAAAGAAAAGTTGCCAGAGTTTCTAAAACCAGTAATGAACAACGACAATGACCATGAAAAAGAATTTGCTGATACAGATTCAGTAATGTGGTTCTTTACTCCTAGCGCTGCTCGTTCCCGTTCTTTGACTTATCTTGTTATAGACGAAGCTGCGTTCATTCCAAAGATGGATGAAGCATGGGCCGCTATCTACCCAACATTGTCCACTGGTGGTAATTGCATCGTTATCTCTACGGTTAACGGCGTAGGTGGTACTGGCGGATGGTATTACCAAACTTATATCGAAGCTCAAGATACAAAGAATGATTTTCACATTGTTGACATTAAATGGCAAGAACATCCAGAATATAACAATCCAGAATGGGAAAAAAGAGCTAGAGCCAACATGAGCGTTAAGAAGTTTTCACAAGAATATGATGGAAACTTCTTGAGTTCAGGTGAAACTTATATTTCTCCAGATGTCATTAAAGAGTTCAAAGAACTTTGCATTAATCCTGAAAGAAAGACTTTAGGCGAATGGGATTCAATGCCAGAAGATATACATGATTGTGATAACCCAACATTCATAAATAGCAACTATATTCCTGGTGCTATGTGGGTGTGGGATAATCCAAAGCCTGGTAAAGAATATATTATAACTGCTGATGCTGCCGAAGGTGTTGGTGATGAAGGCGATAACTGCGCTTTCGTAGTTATGGATATGTCTAATCTAACACAGGTAGCTGAGTTTTATTCTAATACCATCCCAACTTATAAGTTTTCTCAGGTTCTAGCACAGGTAGGAAGTCTTTATAACACTGCATTAGTCGTAGTTGAAAATTCTATGGGACCAGGCCAAGCTGTTTGTGAACGTTTACAACACTCTTTAAGATATGACAATCTTTATTTTACAATAGGCAATACAAGAGATAAGCCAGGACTTAACATGAACAAAGTTACACGTCCTATTTGTATGGAATCTCTACAAACCTGCATGTTAAATAGAATTGTCGGCATTAAAAGCGTAAGAATTATTAGAGAGCTTGAAACATTCATTTATAACAAGGCTAAACAACGTCCAGAAGCACAAAAGGGTAAGCATGATGACTTGGTAATATGTGTATCTGCGGCACTTTATGTTTGCAATGTTATGGGTCGTGAAATGCCTATGATTCCTACTAAAAATAAAGTTGAAGATTTAGACTTAATTACAAAGGCTCTAAATAATGAAGAATATCAAAAACTTAAAGAAGAACTTGAAATTGGTATTCAAGTAGACCTTCTAGAAGAGCCAATTGATATAGAAATTGACTTGTTGCCTAAAATTATGTTTGATAGACCTAGAAGAAGTCAGGATGGTTTACTTCGTGAATTTGGCTGGTGATTTGCTATTGTGGGATTGGGTTCAATCGACAGACGATTGGTTTAACCTAGCCTTTGCCACGGTTGCCAGGTAAAAAAACAGGGCGGCTCTCCCTGGATATGCGGACCTGGTCGCCGTGGCAGGTTTTTTCCCTCGCCGATCATCGGTTTTTCTTCCTGCCAAGCGGAGACACCTAACAATTCACGATTCGGACGCGCGCCCCAGGCACAATTCCAAAACCTCAGGATTCCGACCGGCGATGG